>JAOZTL010000345.1 GCA_029942205.1 Bacteroidales bacterium
GTATTTTTTGCACGTCATCCGAAATGGTGAGTATCCTGTTTTGGGATATGGGAATGTAATTCTAGGCTTTGAAGCAATGAATCAGAACGAGGTATGGAAAATTGGGCAAACATGTAATGGTGAAGTATCTCGTTATCCCAAAGATCGATATTACTCGAATGACGAATTTAGCTTGTATTTAACTGAAAGGCAGTTAGCTTACAGAACAGTAAAACAAGGAAATTATAAAGAAATACTAATTTTAGAAAAATTATTTATTTACACTTATCCTTTTTGGTCGGGGCATCCCGAATTGCTCAAGCCGCCTGGGTGCAAAATATATAGATAAAAACAAATGATAACACCAGAAGAAGCTAAAAAAAGATTCTCCGAAGGGAAATATGTAGCAGGTATGGAGCAACAACCCGACTTTGTTGTCAGCTCTAAATCAGATATGAATTCGGGAGATAATATATTTCTAACCATAGATATAGAGGACTTACTTAATCAAAAAATAAAATTAAAAGATTATGCTGTAAATAATAAACTAGATAGTTTATATTTTATACTTTTAATCTCACCTACTTATGATGGTAAAGGGGTTAATTGGACAGAAAAAAAAGAACTCAAAAGGAAAAACAAATGGCTATATCTTCATATTCGTATTAACTACGAAAAATTCATCACCGCCAACAAACAAGAAGCCCTACGCATGATGGCTGAAGAAATCATTCGTGGCACAGACAAGTTCCTTCGCAACGAGAAAGATTTTGATTACGAACGTTTCCATGCCGACCTGCTGGAGCTGTTTCTCAAGGAAGGTATTTTAAAATAAGGTCGAAGAGCTACTTGATGTTGCTCACGAACTCTTCGAGTTTTTGATGTTGCTCACGCACGAGTGAAAAAACTTAATTTTATCAGCTTTTTAGCTTTTCAAAATTTCCACCCTATCGGACTTGTTCTGTATCCGAAAAAAAGCTATATTTGTAAAAACATGGAAGTTCGCATACAAGTACGACGAAAATTACCACAGATAAACATTACGCCCATACTGCTCGTAATAGCATTAGGCATCACACTGTTCGTTTGGAGCAACATACACACCGCTGATGCGGTACACGAAAGCACGCCCGAAGTGAGCTTAGAGGATTTGCAGGAACTGGCTGAAGAAATTTACGCCAGTGAAACCATCAACCAAGCAGTACAAAACCTGCCAATAGAATCGGCGGCTTTGGCTAAAATGATTCGGGAAATAGAACGTATAAAAAACAAAACAACCGACTATCCAGGGTGTGAGTTGTATTTTTTGCACGTCATCCGAAATGGTGAGTATCCTGTTTTGGGATATGGGAATACTATTTTTGGGGCAGTTCGCCTGCAATCTGGAGATGTTTGGAAAGTTGGGCAAACATGCAATGGCGAAAAAAGAAGGTATAATAGTGATACATATTATAAGAACACAAGTTTTTCTCTCACTATTGACGAATTAGAGTATAAAACGGTTTATAACGGAACGTACAAACAGGTTCTTATTTTAGAAAAATTAATGATTTATAGCTATCTCCTTTGGTCTGAATATCCAGAGTTGCTCAAACCTCCTGGCTGCAAAATATATCGATAATCGTTTATTATTAAAATCAAAGCGCATGATCTCACTAGAAGAAATGAAAGCTAAAGGACTACAGTTTGTCGGGCAAAGTGAAAAGCCTAGCTTTATTATAAGTTCACGAACAGATAAAACTTCTTTCAAGCAAATGAGTGTAGCCAGAAATATGGAAACCTTATTAAATACAAACCTAAATATCGAAAAATATTCATCTAATAGATTCAAACATCTAACTTTGATTTATAATGTATTGAATCTAACAAATACAGGGGTTGATTGGGACGAAAGAAAATACTACTTAAAAAAAGAAAAACAGCTTAGAATAGAAATAAAATTTTCGGACTACGAAAAATTCATCGCTGCCAACAAACAAGAAGCCTTGCGCATCATGGCTGAAGAAACCATTCGTGGCACAGACAAGTTCCTCCGCAACGAGAAAGATTTTGATTACGAACGTTTCCATGCCGACCTGCTGGAGCTGTTTCTCAAGGAAGGTATTTTAAAATAAGGTCGAAGAGCTACTTTATCATACTGCCACTTTTGAGATGCTTATCGGGTGCAACAAAAGCCAGCTCGCCATCAATATTTTCCGCCATCAGAATCATGCCTTGCGATTCTATTCCTTTGATTTTACGAGGCGCAAGGTTCATCAATATACTTACTTGCTTTCCAATAATATCTTCGGGCTTATAAAACTCGGCAATACCCGAAACAACCGTTCGTTCATCAAGCCCTGTATCTACTTTTAATTTCAATAACTTTTTTGTTTTCGGTACTTTCTCTGCTTCTACAATCGTTCCGATGCGAATATCCATCCCTTGAAAATCCTCAAAGCTGATGTTCTCTTTTTGTGCTTCGTCTTTATGATTTTCGGCTTCATTTGCTTTCTTGGTTGCCAGCAACTTATTCACTTGTGCTTCTATTTGCTTGTCTTCTATTTTATCAAATAGCAATTTTGGCTTCTCAATCTGATGTCCCACAGTTAGCAAGTTTTTTGTTCCTAACTCATCCCAATTCACTTTGTCCATTCGCAAAAATGTACGCATTTTATTGGCAGTAAATGGTAAGAAAGGCTCTAATAATACGGGCAATGCCGCTGTTATTTCCAAACTTACATACAAAATGGCTTTCACACGCTCAGGATCGGTTTTTACCAATTTCCATGGTTCGGTGTCGGCTAAGTATTTGTTGCCCAATCGTGCCAAGCTCATCGCTTCTTTCAATGCTTCACGAAAGCGATAGTTTTCGATGCTTTTCTCTACCGATTCTTTTATCGTTGTTATTTGAGAAAGAATCGCCTCATCCGCTTCTGTTAAGGTAGCTTCGGGGATTAATCCATCGTAATATTTATTGGTAAGCACCAATGTTCTATTGACAAAGTTTCCCAACACTGCCACAAGCTCATTATTATTGCGTGCCTGAAAGTCTTTCCATGTAAAGTCGTTGTCTTTCGTTTCGGGCGCATTGGCTGTCAATACATAACGCAATACATCCTGCTTGCCGTCAAAGTCCAATAGATATTCATGCAACCAAACTGCCCAATTTCGGGATGTCGATATTTTGTCTCCTTCCAAATTCAAAAATTCATTGGCAGGCACATTCTCTGGCATGATGTACGATCCCTCGGCTTTGAGCATGGCAGGAAAAATAATACAGTGAAACACAATGTTGTCTTTTCCAATAAAATGAACCAGTTTCGTATCTTTATCTTTCCAGTACTTTTCCCAATCGGGAGTAAGCTCTTTGGTTGCCGAAATGTATCCAACTGGCGCATCAAACCACACGTACAGTACTTTTCCTTCGGTATTCTCTATCGGTAGTTTCACACCCCAATCTAAATCCCGACTTACCGCACGGGCTTGCAAGCCTTTGTCGATCCACGACTTACATTGTCCATACACATTCGGTTTCCATTCTTTATGGTCTTCCAGTATCCATTGTCGCAAGAATGGCTCATGCTTATCGAGTGGCAAAAACCAGTGTTTGGTCGCCTTTAACTGCGGTACATTGCCTGTTACGCTCGATCTTGGCTGAATCAAATCGGTTGCATTCAACGATGTTCCGCACTTTTCACATTGATCGCCATAGGCTTTCTCGTTTCCACAATGCGGGCATGTTCCTGTAATGTAGCGATCTGCTAAAAACTGGTTTGCTTCTGCATCATAAAACTGCTCGGTTGTGTTTTCTATAAAACCTTGCTTGTCGTAAATGGTTCGGAACATTTCCGAAGCCGTTTCGTGGTGCAAAGCAGAGCTGGTACGTGAATAAATATCAAACGAAATTCCTAATTCTTCAAATGATTTTTTAATAATCTCATGATAGCGATCCACAACGGCTTGTGGGCTTGTGTTTTCTTTTTTTGCTTTTAGTGTTATCGGCACGCCATGCTCATCCGAGCCACACACCCAAAGCACATCACGCCCTCTGAGTCGCAAATAGCGAGTATAAATATCTGATGGAATATAAACTCCTGCTAAATGCCCGATATGTACTGGTCCGTTGGCATAAGGTAATGCCGAAGTTATCATGTATCTTTTAAATTCACTCATGTTTTTTGTTTCTTTAAGGTCTTTAACCTATTTAATATTAAGGTCTTCGACCTTTTTTGATGTTGCTTACGCACGAGTAAGAACATTTTCTTAATCAATAACAGAAGCAGTACTCGTAAATTAAGAAGCAAGTTCGCCTAACTATTATAGCTTATTTAATTTACAATAGTTCGTTAAGTTTTTCTAAAATCACCTAATAGCCAGATTGATAAATGATAAATATTTATTTGGATATTAGCACTTGCAAGCTACTGTTTAT
>JAOZTL010000346.1 GCA_029942205.1 Bacteroidales bacterium
ATCGTTATCAATTATTCATTATCAATTATAAATTTAACGAAGCTTTGTTAAAATTGCCTAAAGCCCGAAAAACACATGTTTATTGGTGTTACACCTACTAAAAGTGATGCCTAATTATTTTTTATGCTCTGTTCTTTTTATTGCATTATTAACCCGCTCTAATTGAGTGGTATATTGTGGAATTGGTGTTTTTTCACATAGTTTTTCTAAAATAGGAATTGCATTTTGATAAGCTAAATTTGCTTTTTTATTATCTTCTATTTTCTCACTATTCCAACCAATCAAAATGTAACTTGTAGCCAAACCATAGGCTAATGACGCACTTTATGGATTGGAGGCGTAAAGTTCTTTTGAACCTCTGTCATTAAATTATAATAAAGAAGTGCTTTATTTGTTTTTCCTAAAGCTAAAAATAGATTACCTAAACGATTGTAAACGATTGCTAATAATTCTTTATCGTCAAGTTGTTTGCGTATTTCGAGGCTTTTTTCAATGGTTATTTGTGCCAAGCTGTAATTGCCCAATTCGTAATATCTGTCGGAAAGGGTTAAAGCCATACTAGCCAAAGCACGGCTTGGCTGTTTTAGTTTTTCTAATGCCGAGTAGGCATAAGGGGTGAATAAATGTGCAATAGTAAGGTGTTGCTTTAAAAGGCTATCCAAATGCCAAAGGTAGTTTTGTGTATGTTTTTCGGTTTCTAGGCGTTTGAATATTATGCTTTGTACCAGCGAGTGCATTCGGTAACTTATTCTGTTTTCGGTGGCGGTGGTTTCTACCGTTTTGCTTATCCAGCTTTTTTTCTGCAAAAGCTTTATTTTGGCTTTTAAATCGTCTATTTCTTTAAATAATGGTTCTATATCTTTAAACGCTATGTTTTGGTTGGGCAGTAGAGAGAACAAACGCAGGAATTGCCAAGTATTTTCGGGTAGTTTTTCGGGTTCAAAGAGGTTATTTATGTAATATTCTATGGAAGTATTGCGCTCACCATCGGTCATTTTTGCGTGTAAGCCTATTTTTATTTCTTCTTGCAAATCCTTATCCTCTAAAGAGTTTGTTTTTAGTTTTTCTAACAAATTGGGGATACTTATATCACTTTCATTACCCACTTTGGCTAGTAATTCGCTGAGTAGGGTGTGGTGGTTAATAAACAAAAGCAGATTGTTTAAGGCTTCTTCCTGTGCAGGGTGGTAATGCTTGTACCATTTTATAAAAAGCAGTTTTGAGTTTTCGGCACTTAGCTCCTGCACCCGCAAATGGTTTACATTGCTAGGGTTTACATTGCTAGGGTTTTCGCGCGAGGTGAGGAGTACGTTCCAAGGCAGGTCGTTTAGCTTGTCTTCCATGTGGTCAATATCTTTGGCACTGTTGGCATTGTCTATTACCAATAAATTATCACCTTCCTGCTGTCTAAGCAATTTTATTATATGGTTTATTTGTTGGTCTATATTGGCTATTTTGCTTATATTAATAGCTAGTACTTCACTCAATTGACTTACAAAATCTTCTTTCAAGCTAATATCCACACTTATCCAAGCTATGTTTGTGTATGCTTTTTTGTATTTTGTTGAATGAATATATTTTAACGCCAAAGTGGTTTTTCCTATTCCACCCACGCCATTGAGTAGCACCAAGTTTTTGCTTTTTGTAAGCTTACGGTGTAGATCTTCGAGCAATTCATCACGACCAATAAAATAATCGGGTTCGGTTGGAATTGGGAAGTGTATTTTAATGGTCGTATTGCTAACAAAGATAGTAAAAAAGCTCAGAATAAGCTTTAAAAGTACAATAGTTAATTTTACAAAAGATGAATACGAAAAAATATTATTTGATAATTAATACGTTAAAAATAAGTTGGATTTTGTGATTAATGAACAAAACCTGACAGTTCTGATATTTGCAAAAGCAACTTTTTTATACCAATGGTTCGTTAAGTTTTTTGTAGAATCAAATACGACAAAACAAATAAAAGCACTTGAATACTTAAATATTTTAGTTCGATATAATTTATTGGTTAATAATGTATTATCTTTCAATAAAAGATCAGAATATCCGTAATTCTTTTTTATTATTCCTAAAATAACTTAAAAAACTTTCATTGCGAGTATTTTTTTTTAAATTTGCATCATTATTTAGATTTAATATAAATAAGAATACAGAAAACCACGTAAAATGAACGAAACAAACGACGATAAAATAATAAGCGAATTAACGAACAAAGAATACGAGGCAGGCTTTGTAACCGACATAGAATCAGAAGTATTAGCCAAAGGATTAAACGAAAATGTAATTAGAGAAATATCCAAACGAAAAAAAGAACCGCCGTTTATGCTTGAGTTTCGGCTCAAGGCTTTTCGCAAATGGCTCACCATGACCGAGCCTAATTGGGGTCATTTAGAGTATGTTACTCCTGATTTTCAGGAAATTAGTTATTATGCTGCACCCAAAAATACACCAAAATATAACTCCTTGGACGAAGTAGATCCAGAATTGCTAGACACTTTCAAAAAGCTAGGTATTCCGCTCGAAGAGCAAAAAATGCTGGCTGGCGTTGCCGTCGATATTGTGGTGGATAGTGTATCCGTACATACTTCATTCAAAGAGAAGTTGGCAGAATTAGGCGTTATATTCTGCTCCATCAGCGATGCAATTCAGGAGCATCCCGATTTAATTAAAAAATATTTGACTTCGGTTGTGCCAGTGGGCGATAATTTTTATACCGCACTCAATTCTGCTGTATTTACCGATGGTTCATTTGCTTACATCCCCAAGGGCGTTCGTTGTCCGATGGAATTGTCCACTTATTTCCGAATCAATGAAGGTAACACGGGGCAGTTTGAGCGCACGCTAATCATCGCCGACGAAGGCAGTTATGTCAGCTATTTGGAAGGCTGTACCGCACCGCAACGTGATGAAAACCAATTGCATGCTGCCGTTGTCGAGATTGTAGCACTCAAAGATGCCGAAGTAAAATACTCGACCGTACAAAACTGGTATCCAGGTGATAAAAACGGAAAAGGTGGCATTTATAATTTCGTTACCAAACGAGGAATTTGCAAAGGCGACAATTCCAAAATCTCTTGGACTCAAGTAGAAACAGGCTCTGCCGTAACTTGGAAGTACCCAAGCACGATACTAAAAGGCGATAATTCGGTTGGCGAATTTTATTCGGTAGCCGTTACCAACAATTACCAACAAGCCGATACGGGTACAAAAATGATCCACTTAGGGCGCAACACCAAAAGCACCATTATCTCTAAAGGAATATCGCTAGGGCGTAGCAATAACAGCTACCGTGGTTTGGTGAAAATTGGGAAAAATGCCGATAATGCTCGTAACTTTTCACAATGCGACTCGCTACTGATTGGTAGCAGATGTGGCGCACACACGTTTCCGTATTTAGACACAAAAAACCCCACTGCCACCGTCGAGCACGAAGCTACAACATCGAAAATTGCCGAAGACCAAATTTTTTACTTTAATCAAAGAGGTTTGGATACCGAAGATGCGATAAGCTTGATTGTAAATGGATTTGCGAAGGAAGTATTAAACAAATTGCCGATGGAATTTGCCGTGGAAGCTCAAAAATTGCTTTCTCTCACACTCGAAGGTAGTGTTGGATAAATTAGCTAATTTTACAAAGAGCATTGGAAAATGAAAGGAGTTAGTTGAAAGTAATTAGTAGAAAGTGAAAAGATAAAAGTAGGGAGTAGGCTGTTTACATAAGATTTAATATTCCTAATTTTATGAGTTTATTTGATAAAATTCAAGCATTAAAACAGAAAAAATCATCAATTGTTAAAAATTATGTTGAAAATAAATAATTTACACGCATCCATAGAAGATAAAGAAATACTAAAAGGCATAAATCTGGAAGTAAAAGCAGGCGAAGTGCATGCTATCATGGGACCAAACGGCTCGGGCAAAAGCACATTGGCATCGGTACTTGCAGGTCGTGATATTTTTGAAGTTACCAATGGCGAAGTCCATTTTGATGGGAAAGATTTACTCGATCTCAGCCCCGAAGAACGCTCACGTGAAGGCGTGTTTCTTGCTTTTCAGTACCCCGTAGAAATTCCAGGTGTAAGCATCACCAATTTCATGAAAGCTGCCATCACCGAGCATCGCAAGCACAAAGGATTAGATCCAATGCCGCCAAGCGATTTTTTGAAAATGATGAAAGAAAAGAAAGAATTGGTAGAAATGGACGGTAAACTGGCTGGACGCTCTGTAAATGATGGATTTTCGGGTGGAGAGAAAAAGAAAAACGAGATTTTTCAAATGGCAATGCTTGAGCCTAAATTATCCATTCTGGACGAAACCGATTCGGGATTGGATATTGATGCACTACGCATTGTGGCAAATGGC
>JAOZTL010000347.1:0-1803 GCA_029942205.1 Bacteroidales bacterium
TCATGGCTGGAATGCTTACATTGATGGTTTCCCGACAGAGCATATTCGCGCCAATTACGTGTTGCGTGCCATGCTTATTCCAGCAGGCAAGCACACCATTGAGTTCCGATTTGAACCAAAATCGTATCAATACGGACAAATGATTTCGGGCATCAGTTCGGGCGTTATTTTATTGTTACTCATCGGGGCGGTTGCCAAGCAATTTATGCGTAAGAAGTAAGTTCTTCGAGGTCTTCGCCCTTTCGATGTTGCTTACGCACGAGTATAAGAACATTATAAGCCATACGCACAATGGCTCGTTAAACTTTGCCAAAATTATAATTTGTGAGTCATGATTGTGTTAATAATTATCGCTATAATCAAATAAAAAAAAACTTTTGTAAAGTTTTCTTTTAATCAACTTATAAAAGCACAATAAATATAAACCATTGCCTTACGTATTCATAATTCGCATGATTAAGTAAATTGTATAAATGCGTAAGCAACATCAAAAAGGGCTAAAACCTAGTTATGAAAGGATATTTTAAAGACACGAGTCCTTATTTTCAGTTAATTTTTGGAGCATTCATTACCGTTATTGTATTTTTCATACTATTTGTTATCGGTATTTTTGTAGCCATTCCGTTGTTTGGTATTGGCATGAACGAGCTATCGTCGTCCTTACAAATGCGCCCAGAAAACATTCATATAATAAAATTTTTTCAATCGATACAATCGATCGGTGTTTTTGTTATCCCACCATTTTTCATCGCCTTACTTTTCAGTCAGAACATCAAAGAATACCTATCGTTTGATCGAGTACCAGCCTTTAGTTCATTTATTCTTGCTGCCTTTTCGGTTATTTTAGCCTTACCGTTTATCAATTTTCTGGTAGAAATCAATCTGATGATGCATTTGCCCACATGGCTTTCTGAAATAGAACAGTGGATGCTCAATTCGGAATCACAAGCCCAAAAGCTGCTCGTTCTTTTTATGGACGTAGACACGCTACCTGCGCTGTTGGTTAATTTATTTATTATGGCAGTAATTCCAGCAATAGGCGAAGAGTTGCTGTTTCGATCTTTTCTACAAAAAACACTTACACGCTGGACACGAAACACACATTGGGGTGTTTGGATTGCAGCATTTATTTTTAGTGCATTCCATTTACAATTTTATGGCTTTTTAGCACGCTTATTTTTGGGTGTATTATTTGGCTACCTACTCGTTTGGTCATCATCCATTTGGCTGCCTATTTTGGCTCATTTTGTCAATAATGCCATGGCTGTTATTGCATTTTATTACACCAATGGCAATGCACAAAGCGATACCGAAACAATAGGAACATCCGATAATTTATTGATATTTACTTTTATTGGTTTGGTATTACTAGCTTTCTCGATGTATTTACTCCGAAAAAATGAACAAAAAAAAGAGCTATCTTCATAGCTCTTTTTTTTAATTTTGGGGATTAAGATTGAGTTCATAATTTACCAGCGTCCTTGTCCGTTGTTTCCATTTCCGTTTCCGTTGTTTCCGTTTCCTTGACCTCTGTATCCATTACCTCTGTTGCCTCTGTTACCTCTGTTGCCTTTATTTCCACGATTTCCTCTGTACCCGTTGTTATGAGAACCCATGCGAGGATGATTATTGAAAAAGACTTTTTGTTCGGCAGTTAATTCAGCTTTCACTTTTTCGATATGCGCTACATTTACTTTTAATAATTTAGCATGAATAGCTGCATTTTCGTCAATTGCTTTGTTTAAGCGAGTAATATCTACATTATCTGCAAGTTGAATTCTTCTCATTTCTAAGCGTTTTTGA
>JAOZTL010000347.1:1813-4357 GCA_029942205.1 Bacteroidales bacterium
TGCTCTAAATCCAAATGAATTGTTTCTACTTGTTTGATATGCTCGACACGTAAGCTGGCAATTTTTGTTTGTTGTGCTTCTGTCAAATTTGGAATACTCAAGCAATTTCCATTGCCGTTTGCATATCCTTGTCCTTGGCGTTGTCCTTGTCCTTGTCCAAAACCACGTTGTGCATTTGCTGATGTCATCATAAGTATTGCTATTAATAAGCTTGCGAAAAATTTAATTGATGTCTTCATTTTTATTATTTTTTAATTATTTTTAATTTCTATTTTTATAATTATTGTTTCTTAAGCGCTTTCGGTAATATGACTTTGTGAAACAACAAAGGTTTAAACAGAAATGATAATAAATAAATAAAAAAACTAAAGTGTTACATATCAATCATTTACTTTTTTTTAAAAAAATTATTGATTTAAAGCGTATTTTCACTCGTGCGTGCGTAATACCAATTTAAAAAGGAAGAAGACTTTAAAAGTCCCTCAATATACGTTTGCATTTGGTTATATTTTTCTTCCATTTTCATGAGCAGTTTTATTTGCGTGCGTGTTCTTACCAAATTATGTTCAGAATATTCAGTTTTATAATAGGTATCACCCTGTAAATAATCATTTAAGAAGCGAACTGCTTGTTCGTAAGCCAAGAGTTTTGCTCCAAAAGCAAGACTCTCAAGCTCGTTTTTTGTCAAGATTTTTTTAGCTCTTGTTACATAGCCTTCTGCAAAATTCTTAAAAATATCGAAATCAAAATCTACTTTGGTTAAGTCTTTTTCATCTTCATTAGCAGTACAAGCACCTGTGCGTATAGCATCGCCAAAGTCGTAACAGACATAACCAGGCATCGTTGTATCAAGGTCAATTACGCAAAGTATCTCATTGGTATTTTTATCAAAAAGAATATTATTAAGTTTAGCATCTTGATGAACCGTTCTTAAAGGTAGTTCGCCTTTTTCGCCCTGTTCTACTATTTTTCGCATTTCTTCTTTTCGCTTTAGTAAAAAACTCACCTCTTCCTCCACCCCGACTCTTCGCCCAACGGCATCTTTCTCCAGTGTTTCCAAGAAAGTATCTATATGCATAGCCGTATTATGAAAATCTTCTAAAACCTCATAAAGTGGCGGATTATCCAAATCACTCAATGTTTTTTGAAACTCAGCAAAAGCAACACCAGTAGCAACTGCCTGTTCTGGTGTTACAATTTTATCATAGGTTTTGCTGTTTTCAATAAAATCAAAAACACGCCAAGAATTACCTTTTTCATCTTTATAGAAGCCTTTTTGATCTTTTGTATAAATGATAGTCAGCGTTTTGCGAGAAATATCCTTCACTCCAGCGTTTTCAAATTTTGCACGAATGTGTTTGGTAATTCTCTCAATATTCGTCGTTAATTCGGCAATATTTGTAAAAATAGCATGATTAATTTTCTGAAAAAGATATTTATTTGAATCCGTAATTATTTGATAAGTTGAGTTAATAAGACCACCACCAAAAGGTTTAATTTCTTTAATTTCACCTTTTAAACAAAAATTTCTTGCAATTATGGTTAGCTTTTGCATGTTTTGATTTTCTAAAATTCATCATCCAATCCCATAACAGGCTTGCGCTTTATCCATTTTCCACGAGTAAAATCGGGAAAATCTTGTGGCTCTCCATTATTGGCTATGGATGTTTCGGAAAGTGGCGTAACGGCACTCCATGCAGCAGCATCGTATGCATCTAGTGGCGGTGCAATTTCACGCTTTGCCGATTCCACAAAAGCATTGAGGACAAAGAAATCCATTCCGCCATGACCTGCGCCAGTGGCTTGTGCTTCGTATTTTTTCCAAAGCGGATGGTCGTATTCCTTGAGCCATTTCTCTGAATCGTCCCAACGGTGAGGCGTTGATTTTCCTTCAACGTAAATTCTATCACCATCCACTTCCCATAGTCCTTTAGTTCCTTGAACTCTAAAGCCTAAAGAATACGGACGAGGCAAATTGGTATCGTGCGTAATAATAATTGTTTCTCCGTTATAAGTTGTTATTGTGGTAGTTACGATATCGCCTAATTTCCATTTAAGCTTAGCGTTTGGATGGTCTTCACCTCCTTCTTTTACAATATAATCGTGCAAACCACGTGATTTTGTAGATTGCGATGAAAGTGTCAGGAATCTGTTTCCTCTATTAATATCCGCATAAACAGCCACTGGACCTAATCCATGAGTTGGATAAAGGTCGGCATTCTTTTTCAGACTGTGGAGCGTTCTCCATTCAGCTTCGCTCGTGGCGTTTTCGCCAAATTCAACGCCACCGCCATAAGGCTGCTTGCCATTATTAAATTTCACTGCACGCAAATCATGCTGATAACCACAACGAAAATGAACTAATTCACCAAAAACATTCTTGCGAACCATATTTAAAACCGCCATTACATCACGGCGATAATTTACATTTTCTAAAATCATTAAATGGCTACCTGTTTCTTCGTGCACATTCACCAAATCCCAACACTCCTCAAGCGTCATAGCTGCCGAGACTTCTACTCCTGTATATTTTCCTGCTTTCAA
>JAOZTL010000348.1 GCA_029942205.1 Bacteroidales bacterium
GATATGTCTATTTTTTTTAACAAAATAAAAGTCATCGATTAGAGTATTCACTTCCCATGGTAGTTGTATATCTTGTGTTCGTCTCAAAACTCCTCGTCGTACTTTTTTGAAGACTTTTTCGATTGTTAAATCAGGAGTACGTATGTATTTTGTCAATTCGGAAACATACGGACTGTTGCTGCCATCTCCTTCTAGCGCAACGCTTCCTGGCGAAGTAGCATAAGCAATTAAAGAACTTTTCAATCCTACATTGGGCTGTCCTAAGCCCGAAGTATAGCTAGGAGATATACTTTTGAAGCTATTAAATTGGCTTTCAAAAGGATTGACCCTGCATGCATCAAGAATAACAATATTCATATTACTTCCAGCAGATCCCACTTTTTCTAGCAAATGATTTACATCAAGACATTCATAAGGGACATCTTCTTCGCCAGAAATATGATCGCCTACTGGCAATAAATAATTACTCCCATTAACTTGGATTCCATGACCTGAAAAATAGAATAAACTAATTACTTTTTCTCCAGTTTCTCTAGCGTCAAATAATCTTTGTTTAAAATCTGCAACTGCATCTCTTAATTGTTTCAAATTCAAATCATACATTTTTACAATCTCAAATCCTGCAAAAAGCAATGCTGCTTCGATACTATCGGCATCATGCTTTGGGTTTGCTAAACGTGCCTCATTGGTATATTCAGAATTCCCGATAACTAAAGCGATTCGTTTTTCTCCTACTACGGAATAGTCAGAAGTTGAAGCGAATAATTCTTCAGAAGGAATATGTTGCTTTTGCTGATTTATTTCTAGTTCAGAAATATCTCTCACTTTAATTTCATTTTTCCAATTTCCTGTAAGCAACATCTTATTGTCAATTGAGAACTCAAATGCTGAAATTATTTTCTCTGATTGGATTTTATCTTTTTTTTCCCAAGTAGATGTTTTCCATATAATCAATTCTTTGTTAAACGCACTCGAAAAAAGGTATTTACTATCCGTACTGAATTTAATTGCAGAAATATAATCATTGTGAAACTCCAAATTCTTAATTACATTCCATGTTCGGATGTCCCAAATTTTGATTGTTTTATCGAAACTTCCTGTCGCTAAATACTTTCCATCAGGGCTGAACTCGATCTGTCGCACAGTTTTTACATGTTCTTGCAAACGTATAGCTTTTTCCCATGTAGTAGTATTCCAGATACTTACAACACTCCCATTTCCACCTACAGCCAACAATTTATCATCAATACTAAAACTTGCAGCTCTAAAATTATCTCCAACAAACCCTTTTAATTCAAGCTTTTTCGACCAATCTTTGGTATTCCAAATAACAATTTTAGAATCAGCACCGCAACTAGCCATCAATTTCCCATCATTGCTAAATACGAGCAAATTCACAAAATCACTATGCCCACTAAGTACTTTTTGCAACTCGCCTGTTTCTTTATTCCATATTTTTATTTCATTATCCCATCCTGCCGAAATAATACTTTTCTGATCAGGAGAAAATAGGACACATGAAACATGATCGGTATGCGCAACTATTGTGCGAATATTTTTCCAATTATTCATATTCCAGATACGAATAGTCTTATCATTACTTGCTGAAACAAGTAAACCGTCACTGCTAACATCTAAAAAGCTAATATCGCCTTTATGACCATATAAGCTTTTCTTTATCTTCATTTTTTGTCCAAAAGCAGAACTAATAATCAATAAAAAAGCGAGGAATAGATAGTTTCTTGTCATTTTTAGGTTATTTAAAAAGTTCATATAAAGGTCGGCACAAAGATAATAAATCATTTAATGATGTTCAAGTAAAATTACTTTTTTTTTTCAAAAAAATGACTTTTATAAATATAAAGAACTTTGATACAAGCTAATAGCCTATAAAATAAAAAGAGCAAGACTAAATTGCTTGCTCTTTTATTATTAAAATATGTCAGTATTCTTAACTTTGAATTATTTTATTTTATTTGTTTTCCTCATTTGCTTCACTTTCTTCGATAGTAGTTTCTTTCTCTACATTTTCTTCTTCAAAAACAATTGCTCCTTCGGCATTTAAGGCATTATACCACGATATAACACGCTTCATATCAGAAACATACAATCTTTCTCTATCATAATCAGGAAGTACTTCTCCAAAATATTTCTTTAATTCTGCCACAGGAACTTTAGCAGATATTGCCATTTCACCATTTTCTTTATCAAAAATCTTTTTAAATACTTCGATCAAAGGAATATCGCCTGTTTCTATATAAATTGCAATATCCTCTAAAGCACTTATTTTTGATGTAGCAAAGGCTTGCATCCGTTTTTTGTCTATCATAGACTCTACAATTATTCCATTTCGTGTTTGCGACACTAACTTAAATAGTCCAGAATAGCCTGATATAGATAATATCCCTTTTAAATCCATTTTTTTATTTTTAATTTATTTTGATTAAACATAGCTAAGAAATATAAATTAAATAAGCTATAATAGTTATATATTATTTAATTTGCGTTTCTAAGGTCTTCGACCTATTTCATTTTGAAACAAATACTTTTTATGTAAACGTAAAATCTGAGGAATAAGCATATTTTTATCGTCATTATACACAATTTTATCTGATTTTTTTATTTTCTCTTCCTCAGACATCTGATTTTCAATACGTTCTAATACTGATTTTTTTTCTACACCATCTCTTTGTACCACTCGCTTTATGCGCAAATCAATTGGAGCAAACACCATAATCACTTCATCCATTTGCTTGTATGCACCACTTTCAAAAAGAATGGCTGCTTCTTTCAGCAGATATGGATATGCTCGATGTTGTTCAACCCAATCATTAAAATCCTGATTGACAATGGGATGAATAATTCCATTAACAAAGGCTAAATCTTCTTTTTTATTAAAAATAATTTCAGCCAAATATTTTTTATTTAACGAATAATCGTCAAGGTATACTTCCTTCCCAAATTTAGCAATCAACTGCTTTTTAATTTCAGGATGTGTTGCCGTCAATTTTTTTGCTTCCAAATCCGAATCATAAACAGGAACGCCTAATTCCCTAAATATACTACAAACAGTAGACTTCCCACTTCCAATACCTCCAGTAATGCCTATTTTCATGCTATTTTATTCTTAAAATCTTCATCATTACTTACAAAAACATCATTATAATGACTATTTTTCTATTATAAAATCAATTCTTCTCGGAAAATAATCTAAATTAATTATTTTATCGGGATAAGAAACTAATTTCACTTGCATTTTCCCTTTTTGTATTTGTTTCTCGCTAAAATCAACAATTGCTCTAAATTGTTTTTTATCTATTTTATAATATTCTGCTAACGAAACAAAATAAGACACTTTTAATTGAGCAGGAAAAATTTTCAATTCTATCGAATCAGGAAGATTAATACACTCTATCGGAATTTTAAAACTTGCTTCTGTATATTTCTCAACAGGGACGTGTATTTTTACTTTTGGTGTTTTTAACACACAATCATTCTCTGCCACCAAATTTGATTCGAATGTAATCGCTTTATTTATTTTTTCCAGAACAAAAGCCTCTGTATAGACTGCTATTACTGTATCTATGCTAGAACTGGATCCTGATATTTCAATACTATCAGGCATAATACGTATCGGGTCAATACATGTATATTGTTTTTCGTACTCCAATATTCCCGCCAATATGACAGGTACTTTTTTAGTTACAATAGCAACCAAATCGACATAAATAGAATCAGGACTTACCGAAAGCAATTCTAATCGACTATTTATTTGTTCTTCTATTTTTGATTTGTAGCCATAAGTCAGAAAATAAAATCGATTTTCTTCTTCAATCTTAGAAAAGCTTTTCTTTTTTAAATCAATAACAAGCGAGGTTTTACTAAAGTTCGCTTGATGTTTCCATATATCAAATCCTCGCCCTTTCACTGTAAGTACAAACACACTAGGAAGATCTCCGTGTATTATTTTGTCTTCAGGAAAATTAACAAACCTGATAGGCTGCATTATTTTTGTTGTATATTCGTTATCTAAGGCATTAATAAACCAAAATATTGTAGAAATAATAAAAAAAAACAAATAGATAAATACATTTTTATCTATTTGCTTTTTTTTATTAAATTGTATCTTTTTAAAATATTTTTTCACAAAGAAAGAAAAAATTAAAATCGTACTGTTAAAAAAAAATTATTTTGGATCTGTTAATTCCGACGAATCTTTAATTAATCCATTTTTATCAACTTTTACACGTACATTGTTATCTATTTCAAGAACCACAGCATTTTCTTTTATACTAGTAATTTTACCATAAATTCCTCCAAGTGTAATTACTTTATCTCCAGC
>JAOZTL010000349.1 GCA_029942205.1 Bacteroidales bacterium
ATTACGCAAAGGTATTTCGGATTATTTAGAAGAAGACTTGACCAAAGCACGTGGAAAATATACACAATCGCTTGATATTATTGAGCGACCACTGATGAAAGGAATGAATGTAGTGGGAAAATTGTTTGGTGAAGGAAAAATGTTTTTACCACAAGTGGTGAAAACGGCACGTGTAATGAAAAAAGCCGTGTCTATTCTGTTGCCTTTCATTGAGATAGAGAAAAAAGGTGATTTTAAAGCATCCGCAAACATTGTTTTTGCTACGGTAAAGGGCGATGTACATGACATTGGCAAAAATATTACGTCGGTTGTTTTGTCGTGTAATAATTACAATATCAAGGACTTAGGCGTAATGGTGCCGATGGATAAAATCTTACAAGCGGCAAAAGATGAAAATACCAATATGATTGGTTTGAGTGGCTTAATTACGCCATCGCTACATGAAATGGTGAAAATAGCCGAAGAAATGCAACGACAGGGCTTTAAAATTCCATTGTTGATTGGAGGCGCAACCACGTCTAAAATTCATACAGCCGTCAAAATAGCCCCAAAATACGATGGTCCAGTGGTTTATGTGAAAGATGCATCGGAAAGTGTGCTGGTTGTGAATAGTTTGGTGAAAGAAGATTTAAGAGAAAATTTCATCAATGATCTTAAAAAAGAACAGCAACAGTTACGTGAAAATCATAACAAACCGAAAACAAAAAAATACTTAAGTTTAGACCAAGCTCGTGCCAATAAATTTGTGTTCGATTGGGATAAAGAAATAATTAAAACGCCTAATTATGTGGGAATCAAAGAATTTCGTGATTTTCCGCTTCACAATTTGGTGGATTATATTGATTGGACATACTTTTTTCATGGTTGGAACTTAAACGGAAAGTTTCCGAAAATTCTCGATCATCCCGAAAAAGGCGAAGAAGCACGAAAACTGTATGCAGATGCAAAAGAGATGTTAGATAAAATTATTTCGAATAAATTATTGACAGCCAATGGAGTAATTGGTATATTTCCTGCCAATTCGATAGGAGACGACATCGAAATTTATACGAATGAAACACGTACAAAAGTAGCGCATATTTTGCATAATTTACGACAACAACAAACAGAAACAAGTAGTGGATTAAATTACTGTTTGGCAGATTTTATTGCTCCAAAATCAAATGGAAAAGCAGACTATGTGGGTGGATTTGTGAATACAGCAGGTTTAGAAATAGAAAAAACACTTGCTGAGTTTGAGCGTAATCAGGATGATTATTCTGCAATTTTGCTCAAAACGCTGGCTGACCGCTTGTCCGAAGCTTTTGCCGAATATTTGCATCACCAAGTGCGCACCGAAATTTGGGGCTATGCAGCAAATGAAAATTTGGAGAAAAATGAGCTATTACGTGAGCAATACCAAGGTATTCGTCCAGCAATGGGCTACCCTTCTAGCCCCGATCATACGGAGAAAGATGCGCTTTTTGCGATGCTTGATGCGGAAAATATAACGAAGGTTTTTCTGACCGAAAGTAAAGCAATGCACCCAGGAGCAAGCGTTGCAGGGCTTTATTTTGCAAATCCCAAATCTCGATATTTCAATATTGGAAAAGTGCAGAATGATCAAGAAAAGGAATATTGCCAGCGAAAAGGCTGGACATCCGATGATTTTGATAAGTGGCTGCCTATCAATAAATAAAAAAACGTAGAGCTGTGCTTGAGCATGGCTCTATGTTTTTCTTTACTGAATAAAATTAAGTTATAATTATTTTTTCATTAATTATTGATAATGAAAGTATTTTACACTCGTGCGTAAGCAACATCAAACAGGTCGAAGACCTAAAATACATTTTGGGCAATTTTATAGATATTATCCGATTTTCCCATGGTATAATAATGGATAATCGGTACGCCAAATTTGATTAATTCTTTGGATTGATGAATAGTCCATTCTATGCCTAATTGTCTTACCGCTTCATTTGTTTTGCATTTAATAAAGTCTTTGACTAATTCTTCAGGATAATCGATATTGAATGTTTTTGGCAATACATTGAGATGGCTTAATACCGAAACAGGCTTAATCCCAGGAATAATAGGCACATCGATACCAATTTCACGACAAGAATGAACGAAGTCAAAATATTTTTGATTATCAAAAAATAACTGCGTAACGATAAATTCGGCACCAGCATCCACTTTTTGTTTAAGATAATGCAGATCCATGTTCATATTAGGTGCTTCGTTATGTTTTTCGGGGTATCCAGCCACACCGATGGTAAAGTTGGTCAGCATTTTGTTTTCGAGCATGTTGTCTAGGTAAATCCCTTTGTTTAAGTCTTTTACCTGTTTAATCAAGTCAATGGCATGCTTATGTCCTTCGACTTCAGGGATAAACAAACTGGATGATTTTGGCGGGTCGCCACGCAAAATTAGGATATTTTCGATTCCCAAAAAATTCAGGTCGATAAGCGCATTTTCTGTTTCTTCTTTCGTAAAACCGCCACAAATCAAGTGAGGTACTACACGCACGGTTTTGTATTTGTATTTGATAGCCGCTGCAATAGCCACAGTGCCAGGGCGTTTGCGAATCGTTTTCTTTTCGAGTAAACCATCGGGGCGTTTTTTGTACACGACCTCTTGCTGGTGATACGTAATGTTGATATAAGCAGGATTAAACTCCATCAAAGGATCGATGGTTTGGTATATTTTATTGATACTGTGTCCTTTAAGTGGCGGAAGAAGCTCAAAACTAAATAATGTTTTGTCTGTATTTTTGAGTTGAGTTGGTATTGTCATTTCGTTAAATTTATATAATAACTAAGAAAATAGTTGAGTTTGTAATGCAAAAAAGCAACCTCGAAAACTACGAGGCTGCAAAATTGCATTTTTTTTGTTGAATAAAATAGTAATTAGCTATATATAATTAAGTAACACTTTTTTAATTTCAAAAACACACGTAAATTACTGATAATAATGATTTTGTAAAAGTACATGAGCAACATCAAAGAGGCTAAGCCCTTAGTGTGTACAAAATTAAGCTTCTAATTATTTCTTGATAAATCATTGATAAAGAACATATTTCCATTCGTGCGTGAGTAACATTAAAGGGTCGAAGACTCTAGAAACCCATTAGGGTTTTTAGCTCCTCTTTGTTGCTGAATGCGTAGGTTTTCATAGTAAATTGGTAGCTTGGATTCTCAATATTTCGGAGCGAATCCAGATTGACAGCATTGTAGCTAGCAGGCTCGTAAATAGCAACCGTTTTTTCATCAATAATTTTCACAAATCGGGACGATTTGTCTGGCTGTAAATAGATTTCGCCGTTGTTTGTAAAGCGAATAGAACATGTGTTTTTTTCAAAGAAATAGTATAGTTGATTTGTTTCTACGATACTCTCTTTTTGTGATTTATCGAAATTAAATTCGGCTAATACTTTCACACTTTCCTTATTATAATAAACTTTATCCCAGTTGTAATATCCATTGGCAACAACACTTACAGTTCTGTAATAATCTTTTATTTTTTGAATTCGCTCGGCTTCTTTTTGATAAACAGCCATTGCTTCGTCAAAATTTGTTTTCCAATATTCTGGTTTGAAGGCAAACAATGCTTTTAGAGGCATAATAGCCTCAAAAGTAGTTGAAAATTCTCTTTTTGATTTGTAATCATCTTCTTTAAATTTAAAGTAATATTTATTATTTCCAAGGTATCTAAAGTCACTTACGTATGATTTTTTAAGCCATTTAGGAAAATACATATTTGCTTTGTTTTTTTTCCAAACCATTAGCGTAGCTGGATAAGTTACTCCTTTGAATTTCAGACGTTTACCTGTGAATAAATCTTCCATTTTCAGATCATATTCTTTCGCTTTTGATACGTGCACTTTCGCTTTTTCGCCTTTTCGTATTTTTGTTATATTGTTATTATAAAAGACATCCAAAATACTCATGTAGTGGAAAACAAAGTATCTGTCATCAAACGGAAAAGGATTTTTTGGAAGATTGTTTTCATTCATTTCTGTCGCTTCTAGCTTATCATCGTTGATGGTTGCGGTATCGGTGGAGAGATACCGCCAGCTTTCGTCATTTTCATTTAGCGCATAGAAGTTTGCATCTTTGGTCGGGTCTCCCGAAGCCATTTTTACCTCGATATTCGATCCGTCTTTTACGAATACTTCTTGAGTATTCTGCGATACACGAATTTCAAACATCCCTGCTGTTTGAAACGAATAATTGACTCCTGCCGAATCGTAGCCCATTGGAATTCCTGCCAGAAAAATATCAAAAGCATCATGAAATTCTCGATATTTGACATCAACATTTCCTTCAATTGGGTTTCCTGCACTGTCTACCAATGT
>JAOZTL010000350.1 GCA_029942205.1 Bacteroidales bacterium
TGAAAGCATTCATACCTGGATTTGAACGTAAGAAAATGGTCTGATTTCCATTAAAATGCTTATAATCGGTAAAATTAACAGGGTTTGAACCGAAAAAACCACCAATAGTTGCTGAATAGTAAGACGTTCCGAAATTATTTAGTTTTATATTGTCGCGAATACTAAAATCGGCATAATTATAATTTGCATCGCCAGTTTGTAGCGGAATTGCCTTTTCTAATGTAAATTTCAAAACAGGTTTTTCGGAGCGATTGTACAAACGCACATCAGGATAAGTTTGATAAGTACGTTTGAAGGAATAAGTCAATTCGGCATTCAATACCAGTGCGTTATTTGACGAAAAAGCGAGCGCATCATTTGTTAAATCTAGCGGATTGTTTGAAGTATAAGCCTTATCGTCAATTGAAACGAATGAAAAATCGCTTGTATTTGCAAGTGCTTCTCGGTGCGAAAATTTCATTCCTGCATTTAGTTTAAATGAAGTACTTATGTGCTCATAATAATTTATTTCTGCAAAAGTCTCTTCGTATAGTTTTGCATGGTTTTCTACGTAAAGTAAACTATACATGGTGTTTAGAAAGGGGTCAATGGCATCTAAATTGTATTGTCTGGCACGTTTTCCTACTGCAAAATTAAGGGTTTTGAATTTGATAAAATCAAACTTATACGAACCCGAAACTTGCGCATGAAGCTTTTTATTTGTCAAACTATAACGGATTTTACTTTTTATGCTGTATTTATTCCACCACTGAAATGAAAGACTGTCGGGGCGTTTTGAGAAATAAGGTGCAAAATTAAGCGTAACGCCTTCAACTGTGTTAAAATCAGCCATTGAAGCCAAACTATTAAAACCCCATCTGTAATTTTTGAACCTATCATTGTAAGAATAGCCAGTAATTAGGATTTTGCCAAAAGTAACTTTATTGCGTGCCGTATTTACCGAATCTCTATATTCGGGCGACTCTTCAACTAAAAGAATACTGTCGCCTTTACGGTAATTCTTTGTTTCTTCAAGCGTAAGCAATGCTGGACGAGTATCTTCCCAAAAGACAGTATCTTTTTTATTGGCATTTTTACTCACTTTAAAGACTTCATTCTGAAAGTAATTTTCCGGAAATTTCCTATTTACTTTATAATTGCTGAAATATCCAAGGTATCTGCCTGTTACGCCAAAACCAAAAATCTTTAAATGGTCGGTAATTCCCATTGAAAGAGGCATTTCTATGCTGTCAGTAATGCTAATAAAGGATTGTTTAATATTCAGACTATCAATGAATTCAATTTGCGATTCTTTACCAATACTCAAATTCAGACTGTGAATATTCCACTTTGCATCAACAATATAAATAAAACCTTTAAAAATAGGGTCCGATTTCCTGCGAGGAATAACTTTTATTTTATGCACAAGTCTTCCTTGGTCTTTGAAGGTTTCTTTTAGCTCGTATTTGTAGTAAAAATTAGCACTTGCAGCAATTGGCGAGATAAAACCACGCTCGGAATACCAATTCATATCAATTAAATTTTCATAGAAATTAAGCATCACACTTCCTGCTCTGTTCCAACTGTAACCCCGTTTTTTGCCTGCTTGTTTTGAGGCAAACATCTCTTCTTTATAGTCGTTGGGCTTTTGAAAATGATAACGAGCCACGGATTCCGATAAATACAACAAACCAATATCAGTAGAATCAGGCAAATCTGCTTTTTTCAAGAATTTTGGCATCTTTTTAGGAATTTGGTTCAATCGCTGCGAGCCTTTCATATACACATCAGAGGAATAAGAATCGACCAAATCACGATAATATTTTCGCTTTTTCTGTGCTTTTTTAATAATTCCGTAAGCGGGATCTTTCCCGTCAGAAGTTACAATTACTTGATTAATGTAAACGTCCTCGTTTTCGAGTGTTACTTTTAAATCCGAAGTTCTGGTATCTAAATCAACGTCAATTTCTTTGGTAGAAAAGCCAACCGACTTAAAGACAATTGTATGAGTTTGCTCGGCTTTTAATTCCAGTAAAAATTCGCCGTCATAATTGCAAATTGTGCCGTAAGTTGTGTTTTTCAAGAACACATTTGCAAATGGAATTGGCGAAGCATCTAAATCGAGTACTTTTCCACGCACCTCAATGTAATTTTCTTTTACGCCCAAGCTTTCCATAATAAAAGCCATGGTAAAAGCTTCGTCTTTGTATGCGCTATAACGCCCCGATGAACCTTGATGTCCTGCGTCCATATTGGTTTTGAAGAGTAATAAATTACTATCTTGTTTGGCTTCACGCAATTTGGCAACCCATTTTGCTGGCGACCAGACAGGAACTCTCGAATCATTGTAACCACTTGTTACTAAAATGTTTGGATAATTCATTTTTGTGGTATTCTGATAAGGACACCAATCTTTTATGGCAAAATATTCCTTTTCTTTAAACGGGTTTCCCATTTCATCAAAGTGCGAAATGATATTTGACCAAGCCGTGTCTTGCATTTGATACAAAACATCAACAAAAGGAACTTCGGCAACCACTACTCCCCAAAGTTCTGGACGCATGGTAACAATACTTCCAGCCAACATTCCACCAGCCGAACCTCCTCTAAATGAGATTTTTCCTACCGAAGTGTAATTCCTTTTTATTAAATCTTCTGCGCAAGCAATTACATCAGTATAAGTGTTTTTTTTGTTGAGAAGTTTGCCCTCATCGTGCCAATATTTTCCCATAAAACTCTCGCCACGTGGGTGCGCCAAAACGTAAATAAAACCTCTATCGACAATGCTTTTCAGCAGAATTTGAAAACCCGACGACTGAGTTGAACCGTAACTCGCATAAGCATACATATAAACTGGCGCAGAACCATCAAGCTTTGTATCTTTGTGATATACAGCGTCCATAGGCACAAGTGTACTGTCTTTGGCGTAAGCCCAAATGCGCTCGGTAATGTAATTATCGGGCTTTATGTCTTGCTTTTTAGTGAGCGTGTCAATATAAATGGAATTGGTTTTTGTAAGCAAATTGTGAATAAAAGATTTTTGCGGTGTGAGCAAAGAGGAATATCTATATCGGATATAAGTAGTGTCGTAATCGAAACTTCTAAAACCCAATTCATAAACTTGCTTGTCAATTTCAATGCGATAATCTTGTTTTGTTTTTCGGTCAATTACCTGAATATGCTTATTCCCTTTTTCTCTTTCTGAAGTAATAAAAAAATCTTTTTTTACAGAAACGCCATTCAAAATAATATTTTTATTGTGCGGAATTATTTCTTCCCATTCCGTTTTGGGTGTTGGTTTTGTTGGCGCACGCATAAATTTTCCATTTGGTGCATTCCAATTGGTTTGTATGTAGAAATAATTTTCTTTTTTGTAATGAGTTATTGAATAATTCACTCCTTTTTCTGCCGCTTCAAAACGTTGAAAAAGTTTGTAAGGCGTTTTCCTTTTCATGAATAAATGTTCGCTTTTGTCGAAACTACTTCGTGTTAAAATAAGATAATCACCTGTTTTGCTTATTCCTACGCTCATGCTTGGGTCTTTTTCAAAATACACAAGCGTGTCGTATTTTATTGAATCGCCTAAAGTATGGCGATAAAGTCTATCGGCTTTTTTTGTTTTTTTGTTCTCTCTAACGTAATAGAAAGTTTTGTTGGTAGCCCAAACCAATTGAGCTACATTTTCAAGTTCTTCGGGGTAAAGTTTGTCTGTTTTTAGGTTTTTGAAATAATAATACGCCGCATCGCCACCAACAGAATTTAATCCATAAGCCAAAATTTGATGATTCGGACTAACTGTCAAGCCTGCAAGAGCTGCATACATATATTTCTTAGCCAATTCGTTCATGTCCAAATAAATTTCTTCTTCTGCGCTAAGCGAATCTTTTTTACGGCAATAAAGTGCAAATTCGCTGTCTTTTTCGTAACGAGAATAATAATAAAAGCTGTCCTTTTTCACTGGTTCGGTACTCGAAACTTCTTGCATATACGTGCGATACTCTTCGTAGAGTTTCTTTCGCAGAAGTGCTGACTTTCGCATATTACGGTCTGCGTAAGCATTTTCGGCGTAGAGGTAATTCA
Organism: Bacteroidales bacterium; assembly: GCA_029942205.1. Lineage (GTDB taxonomy): Bacteria > Bacteroidota > Bacteroidia > Bacteroidales > JAOZTL01 > JAOZTL01. Next base: position 4,060 of record JAOZTL010000350.1, read on the forward strand.
CAAAATCTACGTCAAACTTATTTTCAATCATCCAATGGTAATCGTCGTAAGTTGAGTCGCCATGAAGCACGTTTACATAATTGATTTTTTTTACCGTGGGCGGAATTAATTTTTTCTGTGCATTTACAGCTTGCGCAGAAAAAATAAGGACTAGCAAAAAGGCTAGTTGTTTAGTTTTTGAATACATTTTGAATACATTTATTGTAAGTTAGATTTGAGTGTGTAACATATTGGGGGGAGGCTATATTATAGTACCACAACTCTCCA
>JAOZTL010000351.1 GCA_029942205.1 Bacteroidales bacterium
TATACTTTTCAACCAATTTTAATAATTGTAACGCATGTAAGCTCGTAAGTTTATTTGTAGGGTTCATTAAGTTTTGATGTTATTTTGATACTTTAAAGTAAGGAGACAAATTAATTGTATATTCACAGTTTTGTATCTTACTGAATCGTCGAAATTTACAGAATTGCGTAAGCAACATCAAATAAATAGAAAACCTTAACACATGTTTTATTATTATTCAATTAAACAAAACCATTTTTAAATTTATGTATGACATTTTAGAGTTAAGTAAAAAAATTGTTTCCGACTTGCGTGTAATCGCCAAAGAATTAGGCGTAAAAAAAATAGATGCACTAAAAAAACAAGACCTCATTTATAGAATATTAGACCAACAAGCAATTATTGCTGCTCAAGGTAAAGCTATAAAGAAAGTTGAAACAAAAGAGAATGTTACTCCCTCCCAAAAGAAAGAAAGTGTGCCTACGACACATGAATCTCGTGAAGTGAAAAAAAATAAAGAACAAAGAGTAGAGAAAAAAGAGGAAACAAAATTGCCAGAAACAAAAGAGGCTGAAGTAAAAACGACTGAAACATCGTTACCCGAAACGAAAACAGAAACAAAAGAAACAAGAAAACCAGCATTCAAAGACGATAAAAGAAAAAGTCGGAGGTCTGATGATGACAGACGAAATAACGACAGAAGAGACAATAACAACGCTCGTAAAAATCAACAAAAAGCAACAGACAGAGCTTTTGAATTTGATGGAATTATCACCAATTCAGGTGTATTAGAAATTATGCCTGATGGTTATGGATTTCTTCGTTCGTCGGATTATAATTATTTTAATTCGCCTGATGATATTTATGTATCGCAGTCGCAAATTAAATTATTCGGACTAAAAACAGGTGATACGGTACAAGGAACGATTCGCCCACCAAAAGAGTCAGAGAAGTATTTTCCATTAATCAAAGTAGAAGAAATAAATGGACGCTCACCTGATTATATTCGTGATAGAGTCCCATTTGATTATTTGACTCCATTATTTCCCGAAGAAAAATTTAAAATATCGGGTGGAATGCACGAAACCTTGTCTACTCGAATTATCGATATGTTTGCCCCAATAGGTAAAGGACAGAGAGGCTTGATTGTAGCACAACCAAAAACAGGAAAAACCGTGCTTTTGAAGGAAATTGCAAATGCAATTGCTATCAATCAACCAGAAGTGTACATGATTATCCTGTTAATAGACGAACGTCCAGAGGAAGTTACCGACATGGCACGTAGCGTAAATGCAGAAGTTATCTCTTCGACTTTTGATGAGCCAGCAGAAAGACATGTGAAAGTAGCGAACATTGTGCTAGAAAAAGCAAAACGAATGGTCGAATGTGGACACGATGTCGTTATTCTATTAGATTCAATCACACGATTGGCTCGTGCATACAACACCGTTTCGCCTGCATCGGGTAAAGTACTTTCGGGTGGTGTGGATGCCAATGCATTACATAAACCAAAACGATTCTTTGGAGCTGCTCGTAATATCGAAAATGGCGGATCGCTTTCTATCATCGCTACGGCATTGATAGATACAGGATCAAAAATGGACGAAGTAATCTTTGAAGAATTTAAAGGAACAGGTAACATGGAGCTACAGCTCGACCGTAAATTATCGAACAAAAGAATATACCCTGCCGTAGACATCACTGCGTCTAGCACACGGAGAGAAGATCTGTTGATCGATAAAAATATGATGAACAAAATATGGATCTTACGTAATTATTTGACAGACATGACTTCGGTAGAAGCAATGGAGTTCTTACGAGATAGATTAAAGAGCACAAAATCAAACGAAGAATTTTTGATTTCTATGAATAGCCAATAACTGTTGGTCAATGATTTTTAAGTGCATGGATAAAATTAATCATATATTTACAATTTAAGACCTTACTGAATTATTGGTATTTACAGAATAGCGTAAACAACATTAAGGAATATAAATTAAATAAGCTATAATAGTTAGGCGAACTTGCTTTGTTCTTTAATGACTTGAAAAATCTACCAATAGCACCGATTAAAGATTTTTTTTAAGGAAGTTAAAGGACATAAGAACGAGTATAACTGTTATATGTTATTTAATTTGCGTTCCTAAAATAAGTCGAAGACCTTAAAAGCCCAACCATTATTCGTTGGGCTTTTTTTGATTCATGAAAAAAAGAAGAAGATGAATAAGATAATTGTAGCTATTGACGGTGTGTCGTCTAGCGGAAAGAGTACATTAGCCAAGCAGCTAGCAAAAGAATTGCAATACGTGTATCTTGATACAGGAGCGATGTACCGTTCGGTTACATGGTATGCATTGCAACACAAATTGCTGCTAGATGACGAAATAAACAAAACAGCATTAGAAGCAGCAATGCCTACTATCAAAATTCAGTTTGAATATGATGCCGACAATAAACTGCAAACCATACTGAATGGGCAGAATATCGAAAAAGAGATACGAGGTATTTGGGTATCCGATCATGTGAGTCAGATCAGCGAACTCCGATTCGTTCGGGAGCGAATGGTGGCTTTGCAGCAACAAATGAGTATACAAAAAGGAATCGTTATGGATGGGCGGGACATCGGCACTGTGGTATTTCCTGATGCCGAATTGAAAATATTTGTTACGGCTAGCCCTGCGATAAGAGCGCAACGGCGATTTGATGAGCTTGTGGGAAAAGGAGAAAATGTATCATTCGATCAAATTAAAACAAATATTGAAAAACGAGATTTTATAGATTCTAACCGAAAAGAAAGCCCGCTAACACAAGCCAGTGATGCTATTTTGCTCGATAATAGTAATTTGACGAGAAAAGAACAATTTGACTGGTTGCTGAATAAGGTAAACGAAAAACTTTAAGCTTGAAAAAATTATGCAGATAGAAATAGATGCACATTCTGGATTTTGTTTTGGTGTAGATTATGCCATTCAGCTTGCCGAGGAAAATCTGCGACAAGGAGACGAACTTTATTGTTTAGGAAGCATTGTGCATAATGACGAAGAACGAAAACGACTCGAAAAATGGGGGCTGAAAACCATCAATCAGCAGCAATTTATCGAATTAAAGAATAAAAAAGTACTACTACGTGCACATGGCGAAGCTCCCGAAACCTATCGTATCGCTGCACAGAATGGCTTGGAACTGGTAGATGCTACTTGCCCCATCGTATTGCGCTTACAGGCAAAGGTGCAGGAGGCTTCCGTAGCTGCTTTACAAAAAGATGGACAAATCGTTATTTTTGGGAAAAAAAATCATGCTGAAGTTATTGGACTGAAAGGGCATGCGGCTAAAAATGCAATTGTGATTAGTTCGGATAATGATCTGAAACAAATTGATTATACACGACCAATAAGCATCTTCTCGCAAACCACGCAAGGCTTACAGGCTTACATATCGATTGTCGAGAAAATAAAAAAAAATGTGCTTGCAGCTAACGGAAAAATTAAATTTGTTAGCGTTACCGATTCTGTTTGCAGGCAAGTGTCTAATAGAGAAGAAGAGTTGCATAAATTTGCTCTTAAACACGATGTTGTTCTTTTCGTTGCAGGCAAAGAAAGTTCTAATGGAAAGCAACTTTTTACTGTTTGTAAGCGTGCTAATTCTCGTACTTTTTTTATGAGTGATATAAGCGAATTACCCCTCGAAAACATAGCAAGTGCCAGTTCCATTGGTATTTGTGGTGCAACCTCTACGCCTAAGTGGCAAATGACGGATGTCCTTAATTTTTTGATAAAAAAAACAATTGATATTTTTTAACATATAACTGGCTGACTGATAGAGCTTGTTAAAATGTGTTAAAAATAACTTGCCTTAAAATTTTTATAGCCGTAATATCTTTTTATATTTGCATTCGATGACTAGGAACATTATCGTGTTTCTATTTAATAATTTTAACCTTAAAAATATTAATTATGAAGAGAATTACAATGCTGCTTGTATTCTTTATGGCTTTAGGCATACAAGTTTTTGCGCAAAGTACTATCACGGGTACCGCTACTGGTGCGGATGATGGTCAGCCTCTTCCTGGTGTTACTGTTGCCGTAAAAGGATTTGCTAACGCAGGAACAATTACCGATGTTAATGGTAATTATTCTGTTAAAGTACCCGAAGGAGGAACTGTACTTGTTTTTTCATTTATGGGATTGAAAACAACAGAAGTTGCTATTAGCGGTTCGGTTGTGAACGCTACATTAGCTGCTAGTGATATTCAGGTAGCTGATGTTATTATTACTGCTCTTGGTGTTACTCGTGAGACAAAATCTCGCGGTTATGCTGTTCAGGAAATTGATGGTGG
>JAOZTL010000352.1 GCA_029942205.1 Bacteroidales bacterium
AGGCAGAAAATAGCCAAAGAACTAAACCTTGTGTATGAGTTCAAAGAGTATGATGAAAATGAAATTAATAAGTTAATAGAAGACGTATCGAATAATAAAATAGATATTTCTATCAGTCCGCTAACCGTAACCAGCGAACGCTTGCAGTTAATTGATTTTTCGCAGCCGTTTTTTACCTCCAACTTAGCAATAGCTGTGCAAGGGCAAGACGGCACTACGATTATTAGCTTTTTTCAAAAGCTGTTTTCGGTTGATTTCTTCACAGCCGTGTTTTTACTGTTTATTGTCGTTTTTATTTTAGGCTTTCTGCTTTGGTTATTTGAACGAAAAAAGAATCCACAATTTGCACCTGCCTTCAAAGGCATTGGCGATGGTTTTTGGTGGGCAGCAGCCACAATGACCACCGTGGGCTATGGCGACAAAAGCCCACAGACAGCAGGCGGGCGTATCATCGGGGTTGTGTGGATGTTTATGGCGATTGTTATTATTTCGAGTTTTACAGGGCGTATTGCGGCTTCGCTTACCATCGAAGAGATTAACTCAAAAATACAAAACATGGATGATCTGAAAAGCTTAAAAGTAGCGACACTCAAAAACACGAATGGCGAGAGTTTCTTGAAACGTAATCATATTCCTATTTACAAAGCCGATTTTCAGACGATTAGCGAAGGGTTACTGCTATTGCAAAAAGGTGAAATTGATGCATTTATTTATGATGAGCCTATCATTCGGCATTTGATTCAAGAGAATAAACTATCGAGCGAAATTCAGATATTACCCAATCGGCTAAATATTGATTTTTATAGCTACGGACTACCCAAACGTTCGCCTTTACTCGAACGGCTCAATCCTGTATTAATAAAAGAACTAGAAGGCATTAGCTGGATTGGAATATTGGATAAATATAATTTGAATTCAGAATAAATTCACAGCCATGAGAGTAAACGATAAGAACTACCGAACGGTGTGGATGCAAGAAAATACTGTTTTTTTGATTAATCAAAACTTGCTGCCTTTTCGGTTTGAGTTGTTTGAGTCCAGTGATTGGGAAACCAGTTGCATGGTAATTCAAACCATGATCGTGCGTGGTGCAGGTGCAATTGGTGCAACTGCAGGGTTTGCGATGGCACAAGCGGCTTTGCAAGCTCCCGAAGCGGACTATATCAATTATCTACTCGAAGCCAAAACGGCTATTGAAGCCACGCGACCTACGGCACAAAACCTGTTTGCTGCTACTGCTAGAGTGCATGCCAAAGCATTGATATCAAGAGATGAAGCAGTAAACGAAGCACAACAAATAGCACAAGAAGATTTGGATGCTTGCATGACGATTGGGAAATTGGGCAATACGCTAATTCCTGACCAAGCTCGTATCGAAACGCATTGTAATGCTGGCTGGCTGGCTTTTGTGGATCATGGCTCGGCATTGTCGCCCATTTATGAGGCTGCCAAACAAGGCAAAAAGCCGTTTGTGCTAGTAGACGAAACACGCCCAAGAAGCCAAGGTGCTCGACTGACGGCTTGGGAATTATTCAACGAGCATATTCAGCATCGTATTATTGCAGATAATGCAGGAGCGCACTACATGTCGCATGGTATGGTGGATTTAATGATCGTTGGTGCTGACCGCATAGCCGCCAATGGCGACGTGGCGAATAAAATAGGAACACTCGAAAAAGCAATTGTCGCCAAAGAGTATGGCATTCCGTTCTACGTAGCAGCTCCATCGATGACTATCGACTGGCTTTGTGCTACTGGTGTTGATATTCCTATCGAAGAGCGCAGCGAGGAAGAAGTGCTTTTTCAGACAGGAATAAACAAAAGCGGAGAGCTAACAACGATACAAGTAGCCTCGCCTGAGTCAGAAGCTTGGAATCCTGCTTTCGATGTTACGCCTGCACATTTGATTCATGCCATTATTACCGAAAAAGGAATTTTTAAACCCTCGGAATTAAATCGCATGCAATAACAATAAAAATAAGGGACGAGCCCTATTGTGTTCGTCCCTTTTGTTTGTTTATTTCTCGATTGATAGCGTAAATTCAGCAATAACAATATCCAGATTTTCGAGTCGGCTATCAGTGGTATTCAATTCAATATCACCTAAAGTAAATTCAGCACCTTCCATCGAGAGTATGTCCAAAGTCATTCCGATGGGTGAATTGTATATTGCTGAATTTTTGCTTGGAGTAATCCCTCCAGCATAATCCCAGCCAAAACCAGAGAATGTGAAATCTTCTCCGTTCCAATCTCTCAATTCTAGCAGGTTCATTCCTGTCCATAATCCGCTTTCGGTTTCTATTTTTTGAGTCCCTATTTGCTCATAGTTTTCATCAAACAAGGTATAGAGAGCTTCAATCCATGCCGTTGTTGTATTATCGTCTGCCCAAATATAGCGAATTACTTGTCCGTTTGTAGGATTTGTTAAAACAGACATCTTTTTTTCTGCCGTACCTTCGGCATAGGTTTCGGTTGCGTCTACGACATTTTCCGCTCCGAATTGTGCGATTAAATCGGCTTTGGTTAAGATCGTGGCATACTGTTCAAATTTACTGAAGCCTGTTTCTTCAGTCGCTTCGTTTTCTGATACGGCATTATCTACTGCCTCAGCATTACTGCTGTCGCCTTCATTGCCTGTGCTATCACAGGAGAATAGCATGGCTACAAATAATGCGATTCCTAATAAATTAATGGATACTTTCATTTGTTTTGATTTTGTAAGTTATTGTAATTAGTCTCTTAAATTAGGAGCAATCAATTATTCTAAGAAACGAAAATTAAATAACACACAACAATTATACTTGTTTATTTGTCCTTCAAATAACTAAAAAAACAAAGCAACATCACCTAACTGTTATAGCTTATTTAATTTATGTTTATTAGTTAATATACAGAGTTAATGAGGAAATAATAATCTCTACGCTTAACAATCTTTCGTCGCTGGTATTTAATTCCACATCACCATAAGCAAAGTCTACACCTTCCACCGTGAGCATGTCTAAATTTATTTGTATAGACGATTTCTGCATTTTTGAATTTTCGTCGGCATAAATTGTTCCTGAATAGTCCCAACCAAAGCCCGCAAATTTAAAATCAGCACCGTTCCATGCTTTTAAGTCCATCAGACCCATTCCTGTAGATAATCCGTTTTCGGCTTCTATTGTTTGTGTGCTTATTATTTCGTAGTTTTCATCATACACATTATACATTGCTTCAATCCATTCAGTTGAATTAGTTTCATTCCAAATGTAGCGTATGATTTGTCCGTTCTCTGGGTTTGTTAATGTAGATACTTCTTTTTCTACTGTTCCTTCGGCATAAGCTTCTGTGCTTGTTTTAATGTTCTCTTCTCCGAATATTGCCATTAAGTCTGCTTTGGTTAAGATTGTAGCATATTGCTCAAATTTGTTGTAGCTTGTTTCTCCACCAGTTTCTTCTTCTTCATAGCTTTCTTCATTATTGTCTGCTTCGGAATCATTTTCGGTGTTGCCTCCACAAGAGAATAAGATTGTTGCAAACAGCATTATTCCTAATAAATTGATAGTTGCTTTTTTCATATTGTTTATTTTTAATTAATAATTAAAGTCGTCGACCTATTTGATATTGCTTCGCAATTATGTAAATTTCTACGATTAGTATATTTCCTTTTCGATAGATTATTGATTGCAATAGATTTGCATAAATGCGTAAGCAATATTAAATAGCACGAAGTGCTTAATACTCTTCAGTGTAAGTTGTATAATAGTTTTTCAATTCAAGTGCTCTTGTTTTTACTGTTTCGTATCGTCGTTCGGCAGCTACTACAAGCCACATGCTTCCTTGCATATCCGTATGCATTTTGTTTGAAAATTCATATTCTAAGTCTCTATACTCAACCCATTTCAATTGCGAGGTTTTTAGTTTTTCCTTTGTATCTGCTTCCAACACGCCCATCAAAAAATTATAGTACTTACTCAATTCTTTGTCCCAGCCTTCACGAGCTTCTTCTAAGCATTCAAGCATTGCTGTTGTTGTGTAATTTGAGTCTTTGTTTAGGCATTCATCTAATCGGTTATCAATATCTTGCTCTTGTCCTATTGCCAAAAAGTTAAAGATTAAAATGATAATAGTAAATAGTAATTTATTCATTTTCTTTATTTTAATACTAAGGTCTTTGACCTTTACTTATTCTACTTTATTCAATTGGTAAATTTAGTGAAAATTCTTCAATAATTTAAGATTATTAAAAAATAAAATGAGCGAAGTTGTTGATATTTATACAATGGTTCGTTAAGTTTTTCTGTAATCACCTAATAGCCATATTGATAAGTAATA
>JAOZTL010000353.1:0-2603 GCA_029942205.1 Bacteroidales bacterium
TAAAACGGAAAAAGATAATGGATTTATCGGGTGTTTTGGTGTTGAATTGGTATAAGTAACATCAACAATGGTTGAAAAACTAAAATAACTATGGAAAATCCAATATTACAAGAACTTGTACAAACACGCATGCCTTATGGCAAATACAAAGGACGCTTTTTGCATCATTTACCCGAGCCTTATTTGGTTTGGTATCACAACAAGGGATTCCCCGAAGGCAATTTAGGCATGTTATTGCACACTATTTATGAGATAAAACTAAATGGCTTGGAATATTTGCTAAAATAAAGATCTTCGATATTTTAATTCATATTTCGTATTTTTTTCATGTTGCTCACGCACGAGTAGAGAAAATTATTGATAATTCTCGTATGTTGATACGTTTTCAAAGGTAAACTCTTGGTAATTTAGCCCACCAACAAAACCAAACCCATTAGTAACATTGGTATACACTTGTACTGGCTCGGCAAAAGGACTTTCGCCTACCTCGGCAAATAAGGCTAAACTGTACATGTATTGGTAGTAGCTTTGCGATACAGAGCTTACTCGTATGGTGTAGTTTTCTGTTGCCGTTACTAGTGCTTTCATTTTTTCGTCATTGTAGTATAAGTAGGAGTCGCCATAAAAGAGCAATCGGTATTGCTTGCCATTAAAGGGTTTATCGTTAAATAATAAACCATTCAAAGCCCATAATTTATCACTAATAATGGGATCGTCGGAATATAATAAAGCCATAGGCGTAACAAGCTCAACGACATCTTTCCCCAAGGTAGCGTCGTAATAAGAGAATGTTAGCTCTACGAACATTTCGATATAATAATAATCAATCGTACTGGCATTATCGTTTAAGGTCAGATCCAATGTCATAGAGTATTCTTGCATGTTATCTTCATTATTAATCAACGAAACAACGTCGGGCTGAGTCGGGAGGTGGTTTTCGGCACTAGCGGTTTCCAGTCCTTGGGCTATGGCTTCTATTTTGTAGGTTTTATTTGGTTCTACAATGCTTGTTCCTAGATAAATACCGTTGCCTTGATTGCTTAGTTCTTCGGTTTTTTGTCCATCAATGTAGAGTGTAACCGTTGCGGCAGGGTAAGTAAACTCATCGCCTCCGTACACGTGGTTACTCTGCGAAACGCTTACTTCCACAGGCTCTCCTTTGATTAATGTGCTATAAATAACTAATTTTCTTCCATTGTCGGGAATGTCTATATAAATGGTTTTCTCGCAAGCAGAAAGAAAGAATAATATGATTGTGGCTATAAATACGTGCTTTTTCATGTACTAAAATATTATAAATTATTGAAATTTAATCTCTCATTTAATATTAGATCGAAGACCTTAGAATTGAAACCGATAGCTTACTGATGGAATAATAGGAAATAAGCTAACTTGAATTAATTGTTGTTGCTCTACATTATTTATGTAATTTGTTGTAAAATAAACAAAGAATGGGTTCTGTCGGTTGTATAAATTATATGCGCCAAAACTCCATGTGCGTTCGCCCCATCGTCGTTCTTTATGGAAATTAACCGAAAAATCGAAGCGATGATAAGCAGGGAGTCTAAAGTTATTTCGTTTATCAAAATGGCTAACCGACCAGTATGATTGGTTGAAAGCCATGTATTTTTCCGATGGTAGCGTAACTGCCGAGCCTGTTCCATACACCCATGTAGCACCAATATCTATACGGTTGCTGAATTTGTGGATTAATACAAAGCTGATGTCGTGCCTGCGATCGTAGCGATACGGAAACCGCTCGCCAAAACTGATGTTTTCAAACTGTCGTTCGGCCCATGATAGCGTGTAGCCAATCCAACCCGTGGTTTTTCCATAATCCTTTTTTATCAAAAACTCGACACCATAAGACCAGCCTTGCCCGATTTCTATTTTGTCTTCCCAATCGTTGGATGCACTCAAGAAGCTTGCGCCTTCTTTGTATTCGATCAGGTTATCCATTTTTTTATAAAATGCTTCGAGGCTAATGTCGTATTTATCACGAATATTAACAACCGTACTGATTGCTATTTGATTGGCTATTTGGGGTTTGATGGTATCCGTTACAGGTAACCACAAATCGGTAGGTAATCCTACTGAAGCATTCGTTAGTAAATGGATATTTTGGTACATATTGGAATAGCCTGCTTTTACCGACCAGTTGTCGGTTATTTTGTAGCGCATTGATATGCGAGGCTGCAACGATTGGTAATATTTTCCTTTGACATAAAAGCCCGAATAATGCAAGCCTGCATTCATCTTAAAGCGGCTGCCTATTTTCACGTCATCTTCGGCATACAATGCGATTTCGTTGGCATATACTGCCTTGCCTCCAAAAGTGGTGTCTATCCCCATGTTGCTATCACTATTGATATTGAATGCATTCACGCCAGGGTTAAATGTGTGGTATGTATTGCTGACTCCAAACTTGATCGAATGGTCTGGTGTCGGTAAATAGTCAAAATCTATTTTGGCGGCATAATCCTCTATTCCCGAATTATATTCAAAGCTAAATGCTTCTTTGTAATCTGGCGATTCGGAAGAAAAACTCATCCCCGTAGAAAACCGATAACGGCTATACGTCAGGCTAGTGTTACTGAAAAGTT
>JAOZTL010000353.1:2613-4309 GCA_029942205.1 Bacteroidales bacterium
ACCAGCGCAATGCACCTATAAAATTTCCCCATCGCAAATCAAAAGCATCGGTCGAGTTTGTTTGTGCGTAGTTGTATTCGCTATTCATGTAAGCAATATCATCGCCCAAATAGACAGAGGCAAACAAGCGGCTTTTGTTTGAAAACTTATGGGTGATTTTTCCATTCAGATCATAAAAGTAATAACCCATATTCATTTCTTCTCCATCATAATTGTTTATTATTTTGATTATTGGAGCAGCCAATAAGTCAATATATGTTCGTCGGGCAGAAACGATGATCGACGTTTTGTCTTTAATGATAGGACCTTCGAGTGTAAATTTGGATGAAATGATGCCTATGCTTCCTTCGCCTTTCCACTCTTTATTATTACCGTTTTTCATGCGAATATCCAATACCGATGATAAACGCCCGCCGTATCGAGCAGGGAATCCTCCTTTTACCAGCTGCACTGTATTGATGGCATCGCTATTGAATATCGAGAAAAATCCGAACAAGTGATTGGCATTATAAATTGGGACACCATCCAATAGAAGTAGATTTTGGTCGGGACCGCCGCCACGCACGTACATTCCACTTGCGCCCTCGGTGCCCGATTGCACTCCTGGCAGCAACTGCAAGGTTTTGATAATATCCACTTCTCCTAATAATACAGGCAGGGACTCAATCGTTTTGATCGAAATACGTTCGGTGCTTATTTGCGAACTTTCCACTTTGGACTCTATCCTGTTGCCGTGCACGATTACTTCTTCGATTTCGATATTGGCATCCATCTTAATGTTTAGCTGTATGTTGCCCGTCAAGTCAATTTCTTTCGTCTGGGTTTTGTAACCGATAAACGAAAACTCCATCGAGTGCTTTCCTTTTTCTAGCGTTATGCTATAGAATCCATACACATTGCTAATCGTTCCTTTTTTCCATACATTATCGAATATGTTTGCTCCGATAAGTACCTCGCCCGATGAGGCTTCTTCAATAGTTCCACTAATAGTGTAACGTTGTCCGAACATAACTGTTCCAATATTTATCAAAATAAAAAGAATGATAAATTTAATTTTCAATTGACTCATTATAATAGATTTTATTTATTTTCCATAAGAATATGAACCGCTAGAATACGAGCTAGAGCTACTAGAGTAACTGTCATCATTGTCATCACTACTAGAGTAACTGCTTGAATAGCTGTCATCACTGCTATCATACGAAGAACTACCACCTTGACGAATCGTGTAAAACACTTTCTCTTGTGGTGCAAAACGCCTATACTTTAATAAGGGAGCAGTTTCTGGAGTAGAAGTCATTCCTAATAAAGATAAAACCGTAATAATACTTAATCCTATGACTGTTAATTTAATTTTCTTCGACATCTCCTATTACATAAAAATAAAACAAAAAACCAGCAAATAATAATAATACTCCTAAAACAAAAGGATATAATGCTCCTTCGAGATAATTATTGCCTCTTTTATGAAACTTGTATTTAATTCTCATTCCTTCCACCGTTTCGATAAAACGCTTTGGCATTTCGTAGCGTATAGCAAGGTGTATATTTCCTGAAATTCCTTCTGAAGAGAAATAAGTGAGATTCTCTAAATTACTAGCAAGCTTGGTGGTTTCTGCTACGGAATCGGTATCTGAATAATAATAGAAAAAATTGATTTTTGATTTAACTTGCTAATGGATGAAATTTTTTCACC
>JAOZTL010000354.1 GCA_029942205.1 Bacteroidales bacterium
TTTCAAATATAAGCATTATTTTTAACTTTAGAGGGATTAAGCGGACAAGCATATTGTATTATGTTTTTAAAGGCCGAATATCCTAAATTTAATTTTTTCCTGTCGGTCATTTGGTCTGATTTTGTTATCTTAAAATGCGAATTTAATAAAATTTTATTTTAATTTACGTTTTACTTACTTTGCAGTTGAGCATATCAAAAATATGCTTACTTCACTTGGCTGTACCTAGTCCGATGATGCAAACTACCGTAACGCTCAAACGCCTAAAGCTTTGGGCTGACATAGAGTTTAGTGAATATTATCATTATTTTTTTATTTTTGATATTTTATTCTTCTAGTAATAATTCTTTAAAATCTACATTAAATTCCTTTTCGAGAAAATCAATCGTTTGTGGTTGATTATTTAATGAGGCTTTAACTAATTGTGATGTAAATAATTTGCTTTTAGGTTTCCATTTAGCTTCGTCTCTATCAACAGTTGTAATCCAATGAATTTTTACAGGATATTCAGAATTCTCATTGTCTGCATTCTCAAAAATATTTGGTACTTTCAGTCCATAACTTCTTAATGATTTTCCTTTGAATTTAAACGAATTAACTTGAACTGCTTTCTCCATTACTTTTCCAATTCCAACATAGCCATGACTTTTCAGATAAGCAACTACTAAATCTCCTTTTTCCAATGTCCTAATTGGGGTACTGTATTTTTTATGTCCTCTAGCTGATAAAAATCCAAATTCTTTGCAATCTTCCCAGCAGCGATGTATCCCTTCCCCTACATTTAGATAATAAATTCCATTTTTAAAATCAAATCCCGATAAATCCATATGCATAGTATCATGAGGTCTGAATTTTTCAGCGTAATGTCCTGAGGAAACATTAGTCAAAGTTTTACCTAATTTCCAGATAAGAGTTTTTTCAATTAAAAAAGCTTTGTCTTCCGTTAAATTTCGTGCTATCACCTTAATTATAGGAGATAGTCCTTCTTTTTGAATGGCTTTTATTCTATTTACTTTTTCAGTATCACGGTCATCGTAAAGGTGTACATCTTTCCTGCTTCCTTTACCTTTTCCATAATAAAAATCTTCAAAATTCCTTGGGGTCAATATAGACATAAACATAATATTCTTCAGAGCTTTCTACCATATTTTATTTTTTTTATTGCAGCCAAAACTAATACAATTTGAGATTATTTCATTATTTTGTTCATTACTTTCATTACAAAATTCATTTATTATTAATTAAGAATAGGATAGTGATAAAATTAAATATTCTGATTATCAGTAGTATTAGATAATTTCATTACTACAAAATATTATTTTAATGTCCAAATCATATTTTTCTTTGTTCACTTTGTTATTTTTAAAATGCACCCCTATGAGCTTTGCTCTATTGGATGTTGCCACCCATCTTCTCTGGCAAATGTAATACAAAAACTTTTAATATAAGCCCATTAGCGAATAAAATAACACAAAAAAAGCACAAGTGTGTAAGCAACATCAAAAAAGGTCAGATATTTTAAAAAATAAATCAGTAAACTAATTTTAGGATTGGACAATGGGTTTTTCTCTCGAAAAATCTTGTTTTTAAGTTAAAATACTTCGTATAAATGCGTAAGCACATCAAATGTTGCATTTACTAATTGAACTTTCTGAAGACCTAGCGAGTATATTTACGTTTTTTGATCCAGATATAAATTAAACCAAAAAGCAGCACGATTACTATTGGTGCCAGTACGTTGAGTGATTGCCACCAAACTCTTTGTGCTTTTATTTTATTTTTATCCAGAAGGCGCAGTTTCAGTTCACGAGACCGAACATCCATCAGCCCCGAGTCGTCGCACAAATAATTGATCGCATTGAGGATAAACTCACGGTTTCCGGCATACGTTTGTTGCGAATACCGATCAAAACCAATTGGGTACACGTCTCCTTTCGAGGATATTTGGTTGGCAATAAAATCACCATCCGCAATCACGATCATTTTGGTATTTTTGCTCTCTTTCTTCATGTCCGATACATCTCCAAACTTATTCACATTCAATCGACTAGCATAGTTTGATTTGAACACACCTTCGAGCAGTACGCCAAGCATTTGCGATCCGTTTTGGTATTCCGATTTTACAGGTTGTTTATTGACTTCATCAAAGCGTACCTCCACAATGCCATTTTCCACTTTAGTATAGTCTGAACTATGCAGCAAGGCTGTTTTTTGTACTTTTGCCGACAGGTTTACCGTATCGAGTGTACTCACAAATTCGGTGCGTATTTGTTCCAAATATTTATTGATCGGATGATTGTTGTGCGATAATAAAAGTGGAAAATAACGCCATGGTTGCAATTTTATTTGCGGTTTGCCATCGCTACCTTTCTTGGAAACGCCTATCGGAGCGCATTGTATGTCTTGAATCAAGTTATTATTGATTCGCACACCGTAGGTGAATAATTGGTCTTCGATGTTGAGAATATTAGGCATAGCAACCGTTACAGGCGAGTGTGTAAGGCTGTCCATGTCTACAATAATGCCGTCTACGAGCCATAATATTTTTCCGCCATTCATTAAATACTGATCGAGAATAAACTTATCTTTTTCTTCAAACTTTTTGGTTGGTTTGGCAACGATAACAGCAGCAAAAGGATCGAGTATGCCTTTTTGCCCCAGAATAGCCCCACGCCTAACATCATAATATTCCGAAAGCGTGTTGGTGATATTCATTACTTGATATTCGGATAATTCTCCTTGTCCCTCCAAGAAGGCGATTTGCTGCCGATTCGAGCGATTGAGCTTACGAATACCATTCGTAAATTCGTATTCCAATGATTGAATGGAATTGTTGATATTTTGTTCGCCATCGTTTTCGTAACGAGGATCGTTTTTGAGTAAATTAACACCCAATTCCACGCCTTGATACACCAAAATAGCCCCTGGAAATAACATTTTCTGGGATGTTTTGCCTTCCGTGCCTTCCTCTTCCGATTCGATGGGCATCAAGCCTTTTTCGTACAGTTCTTTGTACTGTCCAAAGCGAATTTCTTTGTCGGGGCTTTCGGTAGGGTTGATAAATTGGTAATTTATATTTTGTCCGCCATGAATCTTAAATTCATCCAATAACTCTTTGATAGCCTTTCGCATACGCTTGAAGCCTACGGGCAAGTCGGCACCGTCTAAGTATACTTTTATGTATATTTCATCGTTCAAATTGCTAAGAAGCTGCGTACTGTTTTCTGACAGTGTAAAGCGTTTTTCGGTCGTTAAATCAAAGCGTGCAAAGACAAATGAAAAAACGATATTTATAACGATTAAGCCTATTAATAAAAGGAATAATTCGATTAGATTCTTTTTTTTATTATTTTTTATTCGCATTAGATTTCTAATAATTGATTGTTTATGAATACATTAAGTAGCTGTGTCAGTAAAAGTCGAAGACCGTTACCACTTTCTACTTTCGAGTACTGTTTTGCTTAGCCCAATGAAAAGGGTGATAATACTCAAAAAGTAAAGCATGTCACGTGTATCAATCACGCCACGGCTCATGGATTTGTAATGTTCGTTGATGCCCAAATTAATGACCAAATCGTTGATGTTTTGCCAAACACTAAATGATGCAATCATCTCGAAACCAACGTATAAGAAGAATGATAAAAATAATGCAGAAAGAAAAGCGATAATTTGATTTTCGGTGGTAGCAGACGCAAACACACCGATAGCGACGTAAATAGCTGCCAAAAAGAACAATCCGATGTACGAGCCGAGTGTGGCTCCATGATCGATTCCCGTGCTATCGCTTAGCTGAACGACAGAAAAGTAGTAAATAAGTGTAGGAAGTAATGAAAATAAAACGAGTAACAAACCAGCTAAATATTTGGCTAGTATGATTTGCAAATCCGTGAGTGGGCGAGTGAGTAGCAACTCGATGGTGCCGCTACGCTGCTCGTCGGCAAATAAGCGCATGGTTACGGCAGGAACGAGAAATAAAAATATCCATGGTGCTAGCGCAAACAATGGCTCGATACTGGCATAGCCACTGTCAATTACATTGAACTCGCTTGGGAATACCCACAAAAATAACCCGTTGGATAATAGGAAGATAAAAATGACGATGTAGCCCGTCAGGGAGCTGAAAAAGCTATTGATTTCTTTGTATAATAGTGCTAGCATGATTTTTTTTTGGTTAAATTTAATAATTTTTTGCAATACTAGGAGCAAAAACAAAATAAATGTTAAAATTTTAAGTTTTTAAGAAAGATAAGGTCTTTTAAAGGTTCAACTAGTAAATGCAACGTTTCAAACGGCTAATTGAATGGAC
>JAOZTL010000355.1 GCA_029942205.1 Bacteroidales bacterium
AGACCAATGTATGATTTTAAGATTAAGAGATGTAATCGTTTCATGCGTTTTTTTCAGAATCCAAATTCTTGTTTTTCAATCTACAAATTTAACAAAACAAACAAATTAAGCGCAATTATTCTTAAAAAATCGCACGATTAGGCTGTGTTTTTTATTTTTAAGTGTTTTAAGGTTCAATAGTTCGTTAAATTATTAAATATGAATTACAAATTAAAATACAGATTTTCAACGACTTATCTTAAACGAACAATGCTTTTCTATTTTCTATAAATCAAATATAGACAAAAACTTAACGAACCATTGTATTTAGACAAATTAAATCTCTTTTTATCAAGTATCAACAGCCTAATACTCGTTTCAATTCCTGCACTTGTGAGTCCCACAAATCGGTATTTTCACCAATTTCGTCTTCTTCGGCATGATCGGTAATCAAAAGTGCCATTTCGTTGGTCAGTTCATCGGGACGCAAGCGAAATTCAAAAAACGAATCGGGAGAGTCTTCCCATTGATAACGAATAAATTCATTTTTTTTGTGATCTAAAACTCGTGCTTTTTGTTCGGATTGTTCCCAAACGAAAGTATATTCGTTGTCTTTATTTCGCTCTACTTGGTAGGCAAACCAGCGTTGTAGCCCATCGGGAGTACTTACGTGGTTGTATAATAAACGGGAGGAAACTTTTAAAATGTATTCTAACTCAAATTTCTTTTTTTCCATTATTCTGTTTTTTTTAAGGTGTTGATCCTTGTCTTCTTAAAAATAATTGACGTATATAATTGAATGGAATAAAAATTGATAATTTCTGTTTTTTATATTTGAATACTTATATTTTTATCAATTGCTCATTTTTCATTTTCATCCATAATCAGTGGCTAATATAACTAAAAAAATGGTTTAACGAAATTTTCTATGGTTATTTTATTGCTAAATAAAACGATTAGTTACTCTAAATGCTTTTTATCAGTCAATTGCAGCCTTTTATTTTTTTTGCAAAAAAAACACAAAAAATATTTTTGAACAATAAAAAAAGTTCTATATTTGCACCCGCAATCAGGGATAAATATTTGATTGTTATCTGAAAAATAATGGCGAGGTAGCTCAGCTGGTTAGAGCGCGTGATTCATAATCACGAGGTCGGGCGTTCAAGTCGCCCTCTCGCTACTCAAAAAAAAAGCCTTACGGAAACGTAAGGCTTTTTTTGTTTAAACCAATCATTTAAAACCTCAAAATCGTCCGTAGTACATTTGAGCGTCAATTCAATGCCTTACGGACGATCAAATGTCGCAAAACTTCTCTTTTATCCGAAGCACTTATGCTCTCCCTGTCAATGATTTAGGGATACGTCCTGTTTTGATTGCCTCCGAACGCAAACGCCTACCAGCAATACGCTCCACCATATTCCCTGTTTTCAATACATTCTCAATATCCAAATTGGTTTCGATTCCCATTTCGTCCATCATCACCACCATGTCCTCAGTCGATACAAGCCCTGCCAGATTAGGATCGGCATAATAATACGCCCCAGTTCCTGCTACGGGTATACCACTCACAAAGTTGGCTGGCTGCCCTCCTATTCCGCCCAAAGACGACTCGTAGCGTGTCATTCCTACTTGTAATGCTGCCAATACATTTGCTAATCCCCAGCCACGTGTGGTATGAAAATGTACAATGTGCTTTTCCGTATCAGGTATTTTGTTCAACAATTGTGAATAATATTCAAACACCCTGTCAGGCGATGCAGAACCGTCATGATCAGCATGTTCCACATCATCCGCTCCAATATCGAGCCAGCGTTGTGAAAATTCAATGGCTTTGCTCATTTCGGTAGGACCTTCTATCGGGCAGCCCCAAATCGTACTTACTGTTCCATTTACTTTTAAACCAGCATCATGTGCTTTTTTGATATATTCCTCGCTCATTTTCCAGTATTCATCCAAGGAAAGTCCCGAATTTTTACGATGATGCGATTCACTTGTCGAAACCATCAATAATATCCGATCTGCGCCATAACCTTCTTTATACGCCTCAATAGCCCGCTCAATTGCACGTTCACGAATCGTAATTGCTGTTATTTCAACATCGTCAATCAGGTGCTTAATTTTTTTACTACTTCTTATCTTTTTCATCAACTCATCGGCATCGCCAAACTGCGGCATCCCTTTGGGATTCCCAAAATTAGTGGTTTCGATATGCTTATAGCCCGATAAAATAAGTTGTTCTGCAACCCAAAGTTTGGCTTCCGTCGGAATAAATTTCTCTTCGTGTTGAAAACCGTCTCGTACGGTAATATCGCCAAGCGTAACTTTTTTTGGATAGTTCATCATAAAATATTTGATTAATGGTTATTGTTTCTTTGGCTACAAATATACAAAAATATCGTTTAGCGCATAAAAAAAGCTAAATCAGAAAATTTATTCTTTCCCGACTTAACTTCTTTTTTACTTTAATCTTCTATTTTAGTCTTTTTGCTTTCTACTATAAACTTGCATAAGCAACATCCAATAGCACGAAGTGCTTATTTTAGTTTAATAGTTATTGTTGCCTTGGTTTGATTTGGTTTAAGATTAGGATAAATGTAATAAGTACCAGGCACTAGCGTTAATCCCACTACCGACGGATCATTGGTATTCCAATATTTTTTGACCGCAACACTATTCGCATTTGATCCAAAAACCAGCATTATTACCTGTTACACTGTAGATTTTCACTGCTTTGTTTATCACAAGAGCCTTACTCGACAACTTTGCATTCTGACCAGAAACCCCTCGAACTTGCTCTCCTGAAAGCACATAACTCTGTCCGTAAGAAAAAGCGACACTCATAAACATTATAAAAGTCAAAACACTTATCTTTTTTAATAATTTATTATTTTTCATAATTCTTTAGTTTTTAAGCACCTTGTGCTATTTATTTTTAAAAAGAAGTTCAAAATTCTTTTAGTAAACTCATTATCAAAAGTATAACGAAATAAAACACATGAAAAGTATTTCTAAATAGCTCTTTTTTTCTATTTCCCTTTTTTTATTACGAATTCAGACAAAATAATAGTAAATTTGCTGACAAAGTTAGACTTTATCAATCACCAAACACAAAAAAAAAACAAGGAATGACGAATAACCAAAAAATACAACAGCTTCGCAACCGAATGAAGCAACAACAAATTGACGCATACATCATACCAAGTGCCGATCCACACCAAAGCGAATATGTAGCCGATCATTGGCAAGGAAGATCCTGGTTTTCAGGCTTTACTGGCTCTACGGGTAATGTAATTATTACCGCCGATTTTGCTGGATTATGGACAGATTCACGCTACTTCCTACAAGCCGAAGAAGAACTAAAAGACTCCGAAATGCAATTGGTCAAACTAAAAATACCACACTCAAACGAGCATATCGATTGGATTTTTGATACGCTAACAGACTCTGCACGTGTGGGTTTTGATGCCAAATTATTTTCAGTAGCTACCATTCGTACACTAAAATTTACTTTTCTTGACAAAAACATTGTACTTGTCGATAATTTAGACTTCGTTTCTGAAATATGGACAGATCGCCCTGAAACACCTATGTACAAAGCAGTTGAACACGATTTGAAATATGCAGGAGAGTCAAGAAATGATAAATTGTCGAAAATAAGGAAATTAATGACTGCAAAAAATGCCAATTATCATTTAATTCCTACTCTCGACGACATTGCTTGGCTGTTTAATATTCGAGGAAAAGACATCACAAACTCGCCTCTAACCGTCTCTTTTGCAGTTGTTTCCACCGAAAAGGCTTTCCTTTTTATCGCCGATCAAAAACTGGATAAAACACTGATAAACAAACTAGAAACAGAAAATATTGAAGTTCGTGCTTATTCCTCGATTTACGACTTTTTGCAAACACTTACTTCTAACGATAAAATTCTATTATCACCCAACACCACTAATTTAAGTCTATACAACGCCATTCCTAAACACACTAAAACACTGGAGTCCATCACCTTATCGACTCCACTCAAAGCTCGCAAAAATGAAACAGAAATTACGCACATCCGCCAAACGATGGCGAAAGATGGAGCTGCCTTGGTGCGTTTTTTGAAATGGCTAGAGGAAACCATCGGCAAAGAAAAAATCACCGAATTATCGGCAGCCGCCAAGCTCAGAGGCTTTCGTGCAGAGCAGGAAGGCTTTATGGATGAGAGTTTTGCGCCTATTTCGAGCTACAACGCACACGGGGCAATTATTCATTATTCGCCCAACGATGCATCTGATATTGAACTACATGCCGACGGAATATACCTAATCGATTC
>JAOZTL010000356.1 GCA_029942205.1 Bacteroidales bacterium
TTGAAAACTTATTTTATTATTATTAAATGAGAATAAAACCATATAAACGCTACCAAATAATGCTTTTTCAGGAATAGGACCATACATTCTTGAATCGGATATGGATTCTAAAATTGGATTAATTAAAAAATAATAGTCATATCGAAATTCATAAAAATCATTTTTTTTGCCATTCGCTAAAAATGAATTATTGTCAAATAAAATGTCTTTATTCTCATATTTTTGTATTAATTTTCCATAAAAATGCCAATTTTTTAAACTCGAATTAATTCGCATTCCTTTTTTTGGGATAACGTATAATCCATAATTATTTTGACTCCAAGATACAAAGTCTTTTGTAAAATAAAAAGAATAAGGGATTAAATTTTTGCTATCATTTTGGGCTCGAATATTATAAGTCAAATCCGATTTAAGTATTTTTTCTTTACTTGCCTTATTTAGAGGATAGTTAAACCATCCTAGAGCTTGAGTTTCTGTTGTAAGTTGGAATAATAAAGTAAGTAAATTATTGTTTTTAGCATTTGGATTAAAATCAATTCGATATTGATTAAATAAATCGGTTTCAATATCTAAGTTATTGATAATAAGTTGATTATCTGTTAGTTTGATACTATCGCCAGGCAAGCCAATACATTTTTGTAAAATGGTTTCTGATTTATTTTTTGCTAAAATATACGAATTTCGACTTATTTTCTGATTTTTTGAAATTATAAGGAGGTCATTATTTTGAATATCACCCAAGCGGTAGGCATTTTTTGCAACAATTAGCTTGTAATTACTTGATAATAAGAAGCTTATTGTGATGCCGATGAGAGCAGGAAGAATCCATTGAAAAGCTATTTTTGTTAGTAAATTCTTGAACTTCATTTGTTGAAATTTTGTGCGAATATTTTAATTTAGAAATGTAAATAAGCGATTCCATCGTATGGATGAATTGTTGCTATCCATTGAAAACCAGATAAATGTAGCTTTACCAACAATGTGATCTTCAGGAATAAAACCCCAAAATCGTGAATCGTAAGAATTATGCCTATTATCTCCTAGTACAAAATAATAATTTTTTGTAAATCTATATTCTGTCGTTTTTTCTTTATTGATAAATATTTCATTATCAATTATTTCAAGTTTGTTGTTTTCATAATTTACGATTATTCTTTTATATAAAGCGATATTTTTGGTATTTAATGTAATGCTTTGACCTTTTTTTGGAACAATTAATTTTCCATAATAATCTAAGTTCCAGCGATATTGATCACTTTCAGGGAATAGATAAAAATCCCAATCTAGTGGCTCTTTTTTTAGTGATAAAAGATCTGTAACACAAATATTGGTGTCCAGCGAATAAGCTTTTTTGTCTGTTAATGAAACGATTACTTCGTATTCCCCTCTATTATTGACGATTACAGACTCTGGATTTATACCTAGCAAATGCAACAGACTGTCAGATTTGGAATAAGTCGAGTCCAAATTTAGTAAATAATTAGATTGCTGATTATCTAATTTAGCTTGCAATTTTGAATTGATGTAAATATCCGAATGAAAAATTGTTATTGTGTCGCCACTAATTGCAACACAGCGTTTTATGTAATATTCACGTTTATCTATTGGTTGATATTTTATTTGATATTTTTGTCTTATTTCAAATCGTATTTTGTTTAAATTATTGAGAGAGTCGCTATTTGATGTTTCAGAAGTTTCATTTAATTTTTGTTTGACTAGATCATAATAATTAGAATTTGGCAATTCTGTGATGATACTGTCTTCTCGTGGAAAATTAAACACAACAATATCATTTCGTGCGATGGATGAATAGCCTTTTAGCCGATTGTAATTTAGTTGTAATTGAGCGAAAAAAGGACGATAAAACTTACCTAAAGGCGAATTTTTATGTGTAAACGGAATAGCTATTGGAGTAATTGGCATACGAGGACCATAAGCTAATTTATTGACAATCAGATAATCACCTTGGAGTAAACTTGCTTTCATTGAGTTTGAAGGAATCACGAAAGATTGGAAAACAAATAAATGCAGTATAATGGCGATAATAAACGCAATACCAATTGTACGAAACGATTCGTGCAATAATTTGGGGGATTTAGTAATCTTTATTTTTTGAAGAAAAATGATGCGTTTACTGAATATTCTGTCATAAAGTAGAATCAGTAAAAATGATAAATAAGTAGCTCCTATCCATTTTGTAAAAAGAAAGAAAAAAACTGTAATTAGAATGAAAATGCCAACTTTTAATTTATATTTGCTTATTAATTCGTTCAAAATACTACAATTTGAGTAAATCATTCATGTTAAATAAACCTACTTTTCCATGTAAATATTCGGCAGCCAATACTGCTCCTAAAGCAAAACCTTGTCTACTTTTAGCTACATGTGTTAGTTGCAGTAAATCTTCTCCCGATTCATAACTAACATGGTGAGTTCCTGGAACCTCTGGCTTACGTACTGATTCGATTATCAGATCTGTTACATTTGTTGAATTGCTATTTGTCCATTTTGTTTTTGTATCGCTATTTTCCAAAATTTGGTTGGCTAAAGAGATGGCAGTTCCACTAGGCGAATCTAATTTTTCTGTATGATGAATTTCTTGTAAATTAATGCTGTAGTTTTTGTGCCCACCCATTAGCTGAGCGAGAAATTCGTTTAATTTAAAAAATAAATTAACTCCTAAACTGAAATTTGATGCATAAAAAAAACTTTTTGATTCAGTTAGGCATTTTTGCTCGATTTGGTCAAAATCGGAAAGCCAGCCAGTTGTGCCAGATACAACAGGAATATTGGATGCAAAACAACTAAAATAATTTGTGAGAGCCGTGCCAGGAGTGCTAAATTCGATGGCTAGATCTATATTTTTTAAATTTTCGGAATTTAAGTCTTCTGGATTATTCTTGTCAATAATCAATCCGATAGTATGATTTCTTTTTTTAGCGATTAGGGCTATTTCTTTGCCCATTTTTCCATAGCCAATAATTGCGATATTCATAATTTAGCTTCTTGTTTTTAGAAGTACGTATTTATTTGATTATCAGTAGTGTTTCGGATTAAGTAAATTTTGAAAATAAAAAAAAGGAAGTCTAATTAATTTAGACCTCCTTCTGTATAGTTGATTATTTTATAATCAATTTCTTATATCGAAGACTTTATTTTACAGCTTTCACTACTGCTTCAAATGCTTCAGGATTATTCATTGCTAGGTCAGCTAAAACTTTGCGATTAAGCTCTATTCCTTGCTTGTGAATTTTTCCCATAAATACAGAATACGACATGCCATGCATGCGAACTCCAGCGTTGATACGCTGTATCCATAAGCCTCTAAAATTACGTTTTTTCTTTTTTCTATCACGGTAAGCGTGAACTAAACCTTTTTCTAAAGTGTTTTTAGCTACAGTGAAAACATTATTTCTTGCTCCAAAGTATCCTTTGGTTTGTTTTAAGATTTTTTTACGTCGTGCTCTTGCGGCTACGACATTTACGGATCTTGGCATAATTTGTTTTTTTTTGAATTCAGCGACTTAATTGTAAGTACTTAATACTGAGTTTCTGGTTACTTGCCTTGTGGCAAACCTAAATTTGATAAATAAAAATTTTTGAAAAATACTTATTTCAGTACCAACATAAGCTTTACTCTATTTGTATCTGCTTTATGGACTTGAGTAAAATAAGTGAGATTTCTTTTACGCTTTTTTGATTTTTTAGTCAAAATATGACTTTTGTAAGCGTGTTTTCTTTTGATTTTCCCTGAGCCAGTCAATTTGAATCTCTTCTTGGCTCCGGCAATGGTTTTCATTTTTGGCATTTCTTCCGTTTTTAAATGTGTAATTTTTCTCTCGAAAATTGGCTGCAATGTTAATAACTTTATGCGAAAGAATAAAATATATTTCGCTTAAATATGCATTTTTCGTCTTGAAAATACTCTTTTTTTCTTAAACAACTCTGTATACTGTTGAAACTTAAAACAATAACTGATTAGAGTGTTTATCGTTATTTTAGAAAAAAAAATCTTTAAGAGTATTTAATTTTAAACATAACAAAAGCAGCACATGTTTTTAACAACCTGTGAGCTAGCGAATTAGCTTAATTTAGGACGATTTACTTTTTAATAAAAGTATTCCTTGCAATAAGTTAAATCATTGATTCTATAACTAATTTTGTTATAATAAAATTAGGAAGAAAACCTTTTATTTTTTTATTTTCGGACTAATAAACATAATCATTCGTTTTCCTTCCAATTTTGGTAACTGTTCTACTTTACCCTCTTCTTCTAATTCTTGAGCAAAACA
>JAOZTL010000357.1 GCA_029942205.1 Bacteroidales bacterium
CGGCAATTAGTGTCGTGTCGCTTATTGTCGATAGGTTTTTTGCCGCACCTTCTTGGTAGTCGAATATGGTGCTAGGTCCTAAGGCAACATAAACATTGTAGCGAAAGCCCGATACCAAAGACAACGAAGGCGTTATTGTCCATTCATGACTCATAAACAGACCATTCTCTAAACCTTTGCTTAGTCCAAAATCTATCGGATGCAGAAGCGATTCAGGGTTTAATGGCGTAAAACTACCTTTGTCTAAATCATAGAATATGGAGTTTATTCCAAATTGAAGATGGTGATTGTGTGCCAATTGAAACGAATTTTTCAGTTTTACTTCATAATGCTTTATCGTAAAATCTTGTTGATACGTATTTATTTTGTCAGCATAATCCTCTTCCACCGAAGCATATTCGCTGTATACCACATTCAGCTCGCTGCTTGCTTTTTTCGTATAAAAATGTTTCCATGCAAACGACAGCCCTTTGTTGTCATAATCGTAACGATTTCTGGCAGCAAAGTCTATTTTATCATAACTATAATAACCCGTTAATTTTACATTATTATTTGTATTGATTTCGTAATTGGCACGAAAGATTCCATCAGCAAATTTGACTGTTGAATTTGATATTTCTTCGTTATTAATCATATTCAATATCCAGTTGGAGTAAGTGGTGCGTCCACCAATCAAAACGCTACCTTTTCCTTTAGCAAACGGAATTTCCATCGTCAGTCGTCCAGTGATAGGGCTAATGCCTCCGCTCATTGCAAAGCGTTCGGTACTTGGTTTTTTTGTATCAATATCGACCACCGCCGCCAGTCTTCCACCAAATTCGGAAGGGATATTGCTTTTGTAGATTTTAAAATCACCAATAGCATCCGCATTTAGGGATGAGAAAAACCCAAAAAAGTGTGACGTATTATAAATTGGAATATTATCCAGATAAAAAACATTTTGATCCGCAGGGCTACCACGCACGTTTAGTCCAGCCGAGCCTTCGCCTACCGATTGTATACCAGGCAGCAAGAGACTTACTTTCAGAATATCTTTTTCGCCCAATACGGCAGGAATTAGCTCAATACTCTTAGCCGATATTCTTTCTACGCCCATTTGGTTGCTGCGTACGTTGTTGTTTTCGTCTGACGTAACCAGCACTTCATCAATCAGAATAAGCTTTGTTTCGAGAACAAATTCGGCACGATCATCGGAATATACCGATACTTTGTACTTTTCTTCTTTCGTTTCGCTGCCTTTGATTGCAAAAATGTAGTCGCCTTTGTTTAGCCGAATCGTAAATTCACCATTTGCATTGGTATGAAAAGCCTGATCTAATTCTTCGACATACACCACGGCATCGGGCAAGGGGCTACGTTTGCTATTCATTACAGTGC
Source organism: Bacteroidales bacterium (assembly GCA_029942205.1). GTDB lineage: Bacteria > Bacteroidota > Bacteroidia > Bacteroidales > JAOZTL01 > JAOZTL01. Next base: position 1,378 of record JAOZTL010000357.1, read on the forward strand.
CTTGCATGCTTACCAGGCCTACTGTTTTGTTATTTTTGTCGCCAATTACTATCGATTTGTTCACCAGCTCGTTGCGAGTACCTAAATAATCATTATTTGTTTGTTTATTGTCACTTTTATACTTTTTAGAAGAAAAGAAACTTTCGTATAGGCTGGTTTTTAGCTTGTAATTTTTCAACAAAAAAACATTCTTTTGTGCATCCACAGCTACTTGTATCGAGTAGGACGAAAATATGCTTTGTAATTGTTTTTCAAGCGATTGAGAATTGTCAGGCAAGTTAATGCTTATGTCGGGAATGGAATCCACATCATAAAAAAACGAATAAGCGTATTGCTGTTCGATTTTCTGCACCCAATCGTTCCATTGCAATGCATTGTATTTCAGTGCTTCTTTGCCCAGATTTTGTGCCAATGCAGCAGGGCTTATCCATAATAAAATAACGATACCGAAGCTTAATATGATTTTTTTATTTCTTTTGTAGCTCATTGCTATACTTTATCAGTCCGATTAATTCCTTGCGATTGCAAGTTTTGTATTTAATATTATTTTTCCGAAAATATTTCCGAATAGTAGATTTATGCACACCAAAATAACTGGTAAATGATTTTTTTGAACTCACTTTTATCCATTCTCCATTTTCAAGAATATAATAATGACGAAAAATTTTGGAGTATTTCTTTGGCTGCAAATGCACTACTTCTGCATTTTTATAATATTTGATCAGAAAAAGAAAATTATCAGTAGTGATTTGTTCATAATAACCCGCATCTAGCCCTTTAACACCAAGCTTGTGTGCCGAAACAAATCGACTACCCATAAAATCAATAGAATCTACCGAGCGGTTGAGTTCCATAAATGCAGGTTGCCCCGATTGCAATTTGCTTGTAAGTATAAAAATATCGTCTTCGATATTATACTGAAGCTGAACATTCCGAAAACGATGTTTTTGGATATAAACCACGGCAGGCTCAAACCGTGCCGAAAGAAAGTACGGATGCCCTACGGCTCGCATACTTTTGTGTGTGTAGTATTTGCCTCGAATGAGCATGTCATTGCTTCCGTACAGGCTGTCGGTATAATACACAATTTGCTGCATCGTTTGGAAGCTCTCTTGCCCAAACGACAATAAAACCCATTGCAATGCAATGAGCATTAAACTTATTTTTTTCAATGCGGTGAGTTGTTATTTAAGCTGAATAAATATTGTGTTTGTTTCGCTTGCAAAGCTGCTAAATTTCATCACAATTACAAAATTTTTTTGCCAAATTAACTTTTAACAAGAAGAAAAACTACCCCTCTACATTGAAAAAACACCGATCTCGGAGTGAAAAAAGTCGATCCTAGGATGAAAAAAAGCGATCCCATGAGTGAAAAAAACCGATTCCAAGGTGAAAAATTTCGATCCTAGGATGAAAAAAAGCGATCCCACGAGTGAAAAATTTCGATCCCACGAGTGAAAAAAACCGATCTCAAGATGAAAAAAAGCGATCCCAAACTCTAAAAAATGACGTTTTGGGAACAAAAAAAGTGATTCCATCCACCCAAAAAAGTGTTTTTTTTGTGCTTTTTTTCGATCAAAATGAAAAAAAAACAAATTTTTTTCATTTTTTTTTCGCCCTTAAAAACTAAACGCCTGATCCTAAGCCAAAAACTACAAAATGCCAATAAAATAAGGTATTATAGAGACTCTCTAAATCTAAAATAAAAACAAATAGTAGTGTTGAGATTACTAAAATTAGTCTTTATATTATTTTTTTTAAGAAAAACATTTGGATAACTTATTTTTTTTTCGTATATTTGCAGCGCAATTCACAATAAAAGTTTTTTATTATTAATAAATAGTTTTGAATTGTATTTAATTAATGTTTCGTGAAATAATCGAAACACATTTTTTTTAAACCGTGAGCAAAGTCTCACACAAAATCAAATTTTATGTATAATACAAGTAACCTTAAGTTACGCCAGTCTCAAGGAGATTTGGTGCAACAATGCCACATGTTGGCTAACGTGATGGATCGTGATTTATCCATGTTAAACAATTATGAAATCACAAATGAAAGTATCGCTCAATTTCGTGAAAAAATTGAAACGTATACCAGTTTTGAAAACGATGCCGCCTACAAACATTTAGTGGAAGCACAAGTGCAGACGAAAAACACCGCACGAGCACAATTGAGCCGCAAAGTTCAGTCCTTGCTCGAGCGCATCGGGAGTCTCTATGGGCGGGGTACGCCCAAGTACAAGGCGTTTGGTATGAACAAATACTACCAATTCACCAAAGGCGATTTGCTTTTCAAGTGCAACAATCTGAGCTTAATGCTAGCCGAAGACTTGACAGAACTAGCTCGTAGAAACATCCACCAATCGGATTTGGACGAGCTGAACCAACGAGCAGTACGCTACAAAGAAGCACTGATGGACGTGCATGAAGCACGCCAGTTGCGTGCCGAAGCCAAAGACAATCGCTTGGCAAAAGGCGTGGAGTTGCAAGAGCTTGCAGGAGATTTTGTAAAAATCGGGAAAATCATTTGGCGACACGAGTCACCAAGCAAGTACAACGATTACATGCGCTTGTCTTAATTTTTTAGGATTTATTTTGATACATTGTTTATCACCGCATCGGCAGCAAATGCCTTTGCGGTTTTTTTTTATACTGAATTGCTGTTATAATTGTGATTTAGAAAATAAATCATTTTTAGAATAATAAAAGCATAAGGTCGATGATCGTGCGTAAACTACATCAAAAAGGTCGAAGACCTACCTCGTGAGGCACATCAAAAGGGTCGAGACCTGTATATAGAATAAATAAAAGCATAAGGTCGATGATCGTGCGTAAACCACATCAAAAAGGACGAAGACCTTTATCTATAATAATAAAAGCATAAGGTCGATGA
>JAOZTL010000358.1 GCA_029942205.1 Bacteroidales bacterium
CTCTTGGGATTTTTTTGAATATGATATTTTTTTTAAGCATATCTTCTTTGTCTAATAGGCAAAAATCGGCATAAATTATATATTGTTCCGATTTTTCAGCTACTATATTCAGTGTTTCAGTATCAAGACTTGTTAAACGGTCTTTTTCGTAATAGAAATAGTAGCCTGTTTGGTTTAAAATATCCAATAAATATTTATATTTCTTGTTTTGTTCTCTTGTTAAATGTTGTTTGGTTTCGGTATAATAAATATATTCTCTTATTTTTTGTTCGCCTATTTCTTCGTTTAGATTTTTGTCTTTTTTAAAAATGGGTTTGCCAAGTTCGTAATAATCGAAATTTCCGCCTGTGCCTGCAACTGCTTTTTTACCTTCTCCGTAGCCGTTTATTACTCGTTTTACTCTTTCGGCTGTAACTGTTTCGGCATAATCTTCCATTTCTATCATTATGAATTTTCTGTTTCCGCCGTCTTCTTTATTTAGATTTAAAACAGCATGAGCGGTTGTGCCTGAACCTGCAAAGCTGTCAAGGATTATTGAGTTTTCATCAGTAGATACCTTTATTATTCTTTCAATCAGACCAGTTGGTTTTGGTGTGTCAAAAGGAACATTATTTTTAAAAATAGATTTTAGCATAGTGTTTGCTTCTCTCGAAGTGCCAACGTCATTACCAAACCAAATACTTTCAACCACTCTACCTTTTTGTTCGCTTAAATATATTTTTCTAATAATTTTAGTTTCATCTTTATTGAAAATTATTTCTCCTGAATTTATTTTCTCTTGGACAAGACTTTCGCTCCATCTCCATCCTTTTGCAGGTGGCAAAATTATTTTATTACTTGGTGTGAAAATGTTATATTTTAAATTTTCTCTAAGATTAGGGCTTCTTACATCACCTGAACGCCAATCTCCATTTGGGTCATCATCTGGATTCTTATAAGCGACATTATGGTCAGCTGTCCTATCTATTCTGCCAATTTGAAAATTTCGTTTAAAATAGATTAGTGTGTGATTATGGTGTAACGAAATTCCTTTTGCATCATTTTTGCCTTGTATGCTGTGTTGCCATATAATATCACCAAGAAAAGAATTTGAACCAAAAATTTCATCGCACATTAATTTCAGGCTTGCTTGTTCGTTGTCATCAATAGAAATAAAAATTGCTCCGTCTTCTGCGAGAAGTTTGTGTAATAATTTTATACGAGGATATATCATGCAGAGCCATTTATCGTGTCGTGTAAGGTCTTCGCCTTGTTTTCCAACTACGTCGCCAAGCCATTTTTTTATTTTTGGGTGGTTTACATTATCGTTGTAAACCCACTTTTCATTTCCTGTGTTGTATGGTGGGTCAATATATATGCACTTTATTTTTCCTTCGTATTCAGGCAAAAGACTTTTCAGGGCTTCGAGGTTGTCGCCGTGTATTATTTTGTTTCCACTCTCGGATTGTTCCTTTTGTTCTCCTTCTTCTGCCGTAAATCCGTATTTATGTTCCAATACTTTAAACGGCACGTCTTGGTGGTGGTTTACAACTTTATCTTTTCCTATCCAATTTAATGTTGGCATATATTTTTATCTCTAATTTGTTATTTTATTATTTTTTGCAAAAATAGCTTTTTTATCTTTCTATCTGTAATTTATTGTATTTGTGCGATTGCTTATACTTAATTGCTTAGTTTTCATTAAGTTGGACATGAAGGTTTTCTCTCTAAGTTACGATTATTGTCCAATTTTGCGTGGGTAGCCAAAAAGGCGAAGCCTTGCAAAGCTACTAATAATAAATCAAGATATTACATTTATTTCTGAAAAAGACGAAGCATACGCAGTACAAAGCTTTCAGTATCCGTAGAATCAGGAAACCTTTACAGTTAAAGCCTCTATATGATTATTTGATGGTCTGTGCCATTTACTTACAGTTGTTGCTTGCCCAGCAATGCTTAGTGCCTGTCGAGTACTGTTTATAGCTTTCTGAACACTGTTTAGTGCCTGCCGAGCATACGCTATCCGTTTTTGTTCGTATGCCATTCATCCCGACCAGCTAATTATCGGTTCTTAAGCACTATTTATCCGAAAAATAGAAAATGCAAATGCTTTTGGAGTATTAGTTACCGCTTTCCAGCAACTATTTATAGAACCACTAGACGATGGCAACGGTTTCGGTGTTCTGTTTATCGGTTTCGATGAACTATTTATCCCTCATTTTTTTATTCAATTGTAGTGCATGGTGGTTAAAAGGTATGAATAGTTCGTCTTTTTCGATTTGAAGACCTCCGAACCCCTTGTGTAGAGCTCTTTTTTCGGGTGCATTTGCTCTGTTTGGCATAAATAGGGCGACAAAACCGGTTGCATGTTAAAAAGAACATACAGCATGTTAATACAGACCCATAAACAGCAGTACCCAACCGATGCCGCATTGCTTTACATTGGCAAATAATACAAAAGAAATAACAAACATGTTGTAGAACATGTTTCGTAGTGTTTTGATAGTCAAATATATTGCTTTTTATGCGTAAAAAATAACTTTAAAAGTAATATTAAGAAATTAGTTATCAGTAATTTATGCTCATCATTTTTTAATAAAAATAAAACATAAAATAAATACTAAAATCAGATCAAAAGACACTATTTTCGGTTAAAATACCGCTTAAATATAACAATTCTAAAAAGATAATTTGAATATTAAAAAATAGTTTTTATCTTTGCATCGAGTTTATAATTCAGATTTCATTTACGCTAGTCGAAAGGTTTATAAAAAAAAGAAAAATCTGAGAATAGCAGAAAGAAGAATTATTTACGTATTAATTAATATTTTTTTTTAACTAAAATTTTTTAACAATGTCAAAATTCAAATTAAAAAGAGAATTTAGATTCTCTTATGCGGAATTGAATGTAATAGTAAATTCCAAAACAAATTTCGCCATGCGTGATTTAACAGAATTTGCCGAATATGGTTATACAACCGAAAAAATTCAGGCAATAGTAAACGCCAATCAAGAATTGGCAGCGATCCCTACGGATAGAGAAATGGAAGGTGTACGTATGTTGCTTGTTGAGCAGAAAGACGTTTTGGTCAGTCAGTTAGCAGAGCAATTGCGTAAGTTCTTACTTTCGATAGCTGTATCAAACTCTAGGCATACCGCTTTTTTCAAGCAGTTTAAGCCTCAAGCATTAAGTCAAGTCAAGAGTGAGAAGCTTATCAGTGAAGCCAATCGGATAGTGGCAATGGCAGAAAAGTACAAAGCTATATTTGAGCCAGACGGAGTTACTGATGCAAAAATAAATGCGTTGCAGGAACTTCGTACTCAACTCGCTGAAGTAATAGTGAACATTGATGTTGCCGACAGCGAACGTGTTATTTTTACCGATCAGCGTGTAACGATGGCAAACAAGCTGTATGCCAGTCTGGCTACATTGTGTTTAATTGGTAAAGGAATATGGGTAGACCGTGGTCGTGCCAAGTACCAAGACTATGTGTTGGAGCGGAGTAAATTAAGCTCTACGGTGGAGGATCCGCCCGACAATACATCGCCTACTCCCGAGCAGGTCAATGAATCATCGTCTTAAGCGTTGGTAGTAGATTCATCAGTTTTTCGCAATAGCGGAAAAACCAGAACCCCAGTAGCATTCGTGCCGCTGGGGTTTTTTTGTTTTAGGGCTTCGTGCTTTTCTTGAGCGATAGCCTGTGCCGAATACTGGCATTTTATTTTTATTGAAACAAAAAGAAAACACAGATCTAACGGATGACACGGATACTCATAAGCGTCTATGAACAATTAATTGTATTTTACTTATTTGTAAATAGCTCTTTTAAAGAGCATTGCACAAGTGCGTAAGCAACATTAAATAGCACTTAGTGCTTAGATCTTTTTTTATCCGTGTTAATTCCGTGTAATCCGTAAAACCTGTGTTCTACTTTAATCTTGCGTAAGCAACATCAAAAAGATCGAAGATCTATAGAAATTTCCACACAATGAAGTACACGCTAAAAGCGGTCAGTATTGTCAATCCAAACCATGTGAGTATCCGTAGCCATTTGGGTGGGCGAGCCTCTTTGGGTACGTTGCTGCCCATCACCACTCGATAATTCATGTAACCCAAAACAGGAGCGGTGAAGAAAGATAAAGTTGTTGCCATATCGACCAAGAAATTCATGTTGCTCATCCAGAATTTTAGGATAAGAATAGAGCCAGAAAGAAGTACCACCATCCAGAAAATAGAAATCCAGCGTGATTTTCGTTGATCGTCGTATTTGAGTGTTGGT
>JAOZTL010000359.1 GCA_029942205.1 Bacteroidales bacterium
AGCATTGTTTGTTTAAGATAAGTCGTTAAAAATCTGTATTTTAATTTGTAATTCATAATTTAACGAAGTATTGATCTATATAGATAGCTCTGTTTTAATGATTTATTACACTGCTTGATATAATTGTACGTATTTAGCGTAACTTACTGATCTTCATTGATAATTTGTTGAAAATTGTCCAAAAATAAATATTAAAATAGACGAAGTCTGAACTTTCAAAATTTAACTCAAAATAAGCCTATATCCAAATAGTTTTCAATTAATTTTGGAACAGGATAATCCGAAAGGTAGTCCTTATTAATAAGTAATCTTTTTTTATTCGTTAACTTATTCTTTATTTTCAATTGATAAAACCGTGCAAAAATGCGCTGGTGGCTCAATACATGCTTGTATAATTCAGAAACTTCCATAATTTCAAACTTTTCTGCCTCCACTGTTTGCGCCCAAGCTGGTAATTGCATCAATTCACTCATGTTGCTATCCACATCTGTTTCTATGAGTGGAAATTCATATAAACCTTGCCAAATATCACTCGCCTCTCGCTTCTGTAAATATACCGATTGCTCTTCTATTATCACAAAATAATGGAAATATCGCACTCGTGCAGCTGAAGCTTTTATTTTGACAGGTAAAAGATGGACTTTGTCTGTTTGTACCGCCACACAAATCGCTTGTAATACACAATCAGAACAGTTCGGATTTCGAGGCACACACTGCAATGCACCAAATTCCATTATTGCTTGATTATAATCAGCCACTTGTCTTTCATCCAATAATTCTTGCGCCAAAAGAGCAAATTCTTTTTTGCCTGCACTTTTATTAATCGGTGTATCGACACCAAAAACACGTGCAAGCAAACGATACACATTGCCATCCACCACAGCATGAGGCAAGCCAAACACAAACGAAGCAATAGCCGCTGCCGTATAGTCTCCCACTCCTTTGAGCGAAATAATTTCGGAATACGTTTTCGGAAATTCACCATCAAACTGTTGCATAATTTGCTTTGCAGCAACATGCATATTTCGTGCTCTCGAATAATAACCCAACCCTTGCCAAAGCTTCAAAACCTCCTGTTCATCGGCTTCTGCTAAGCTTTTCACCGACGGAAATCGTTGAACAAATCGTTCATAATATGCCAAACCTTGTGCTACTTTTGTCTGTTGCAAAATAATTTCGGACACCCAAATTCGATACGGATCTCGACTCGCACGCCAAGGCAGTTTTCTTTTATTTATCGCATACCAATCAATTATTTGTTTACTAAAATTCACCTGTTATACTGAACAATTAATTATACGTCATAATTTTTTTCATGAATATTCTTTTTTGATGCTTATTCGCTTAAAATTAAAATATTTCTCTGCTCGAAAAAAAAAAAAACTTCACAAAGCTACACATTTCTTCAAAATAATTTATTATTGCTAAATCATTTGCTTAGAGCCAACTCAAACAAAAGTATGCATTTATCTTAACCCTTTGATCTGCAAATAACTATTGTTTTTATAATTATTAAACAGCTTAAAAATAAAAATTTTATAAAATGTAAGAATAAACTTTTTATAATAAAAGAAATGATTTATATTTGCACTTCGTTTTGAAATTGTAATTCATTGAAAACTAAAGATTTTTTATTAACATGACGAAAGCAGACATAGTAAACGAAATTTCCAAAAACACAGGAATCGAAAAAGTAATCGTACAAAAGACAGTAGAAGCATTTATGGATACCGTAAAGAGTTCTTTAGTGAAAAACAAAAATGTTTATCTCAGAGGATTTGGTAGCTTTGTTGTTAAAAAAAGAGCGGAAAAAACAGCTAGGAATATCTCTAAAAATACGACTATCATTATCCCAGAACATTTTATTCCAGCTTTTAAACCTGCTAAAACTTTTGTTAGCAAAGTAAGAAACAACGTGAAATAACTGTACTTCAATCAAAAATAAAAATACGTAATTATGCCAAGCGGAAAAAAAAGAAAAAGACATAAAATGTCTACACACAAAAGAAAAAAGCGTCTAAGAAAAAATAGACACAAAAAGAAGAAATAATTTTTTTCTTTCAGAGTACCAATAATTTAAGATAAACCAAAAGATTAAGTTCTTTTGGTTTATTGTATAAATTAACTCCTATTATTTTAGAAAATATCATCACTTAATAGATGTCTTGATTTTAGCTGTTTTTATTTTTCATTAAACGAGTGAAAAATATCTAATTATTTGGAAATAGCGTGAAATTTATATGTTTATTAATATAAATATATTCTACTGATGGGAGTAGTAAATTAGTACCTGAATTATTCAGGTATAAGTTAAGATATTAAAAAAGACTAATTGCTTTATATACAAGCATTCGTACAAAAAATAATTACTCTATTTTTATTTAATTGTTTAGAAATTCGTTATACAAATGAATGAAAAACATTAAAATAGGTCGAAAGGTTTTACTACAAATCAAAAAGCAATTCTATTTTATATCTAAAAAACAAATTCAAATAAAACCATAGTGAATAACGAATTAGTAATTGATGTATCGGCTACAGAAATTGTAATAGCACTACTAGAAGACAAACAACTTGTAGAGCTAAGCAAAGAGAAGAGTAATACAAAATTCACTGTTGGAGATATTTATTTAGGACGTGTAAAAAAAATCATGGGAGGCTTAAATGCCGCTTTTGTAGATGTTGGTTATCAACGTGATGCTTTTTTACATTATTTAGACTTAGGCCCTCAATTCATGTCGCAAGACGAGTTTTTGCGCCAATCTCTTGCCAAACCAGACAAAATTCTTCCAATTCAAGATTTTAGGTTAAAAAAAGACATAAACAAAAATGGTCGTATCTCGGAAGTACTCGTAGGTGGACAAAGCATTTTGGTACAAATAGCCAAAGAACCTATTTCTACCAAAGGACCTCGTATTAGTTCCGAAATATCAATTGCTGGACGGAATCTTGTATTGATTCCATTTTCAGAAAAAGTGTCTGTGTCTCAAAAAATCAAATCAAAAGAAGAACGTGATCGATTAAAAAGACTCATCCAAAGTATTAAGCCAAAAAATTATGGCGTAATCGTACGAACAGTAGCCACCAACAGACGTGTGGCAGTACTTGATACCGAGCTTAGAGAATTGATCGAAAGATGGGAAAGCGCATTCAAAGATTTGCAAGATGCAAAGCCTCCGAAACTGATGGTAGGCGAATTGAGCAGAACTTCAGCAATATTGAGAGATATTCTAAATAGTGATTTTAATAGTATTCATGTAAATGACGAAAGCATTTACAAAGAAATTAAAAATTACATCAATCAAATAGCACCCGAAAAGCAAAAAATTGTGAAAAAATATAGTGGAAGACTCCCTATTTTTGACAACTTTGGTGTAACCAAACAAATAAAAGGTCTATTTGGAAAAACGGTAACGATAAAAAATGGTGCATACCTTATTATAGAACATACCGAAGCATTGCATGTAATTGATGTAAATAGTGGTAATCGTACCAAAAAGAGCAATGATCAAGAAACGAATGCTTTAGAAGTGAATCTCGTTTCGGCAGAAGAAATTGCTCGCCAACTACGCTTACGAGACATGGGTGGAATTATTGTAGTCGATTTTATTGACATGCATAGTGCCGAACACAGGCACATGGTGTTTGATAAAATGAAACAAGCAATGTCCATTGATCGCACTAAACACAATATTTTGCCTCTGAGCAAATTTGGTCTAATGCAAATTACACGACAACGGGTAAGACCCGAAATGAATATCGAAACAGTGGAAACATGCCCCGTTTGTAGGGGAACAGGAGAAATTTCTCCTACGATTCTGTTGACCGACGAAATTGAAAACCGACTAGTATTTGTTCAAAACAAATATTCGGAAAATCAGATTACCCTCAAAGTACATTCGTTTGTAGCCGCTTTCTTAACCAAAGGGCTTTTCTCGAAACGAAGGAAATGGGCAAGAAAACACAAAATGAAAATTCAGATTATAGCCGAGCAGGATTATAATTTCTTAGAATTTCATTTTTTCAACTCCAAAGAAAAAGAACTAAAGAGCTAATCTTTAGTTCTTTTTTTTTATATTTAAGTAACTACATATAATTAACACTTCGTTGAATTATGAAATATAAATTATAAATTAAAACACATATTTTCAACGACTTATCTTAAACAAACAATGCTTTTCAATTTCTTGTAAATCAAATATATACAGAAACTTAACGAACCATTGTTAAATTACAGGAGAT
>JAOZTL010000360.1:0-3604 GCA_029942205.1 Bacteroidales bacterium
ACTTCAATGGCTTTATTGAGTTGTTGGTCTTCGCCCATATATTCTTTGTATGGGTCGTTGTCAATAATTATGTCGGGCGTAATTCCTTCGCCTTCAATAAGCCATTTTTTTCCTGCACGGTCATATTTTGCAAATTCAGGTTTTCGTAAATCGCCGCCATCAACAAAAGGGAGACTTCCACGGATTCCTGTAATTGCACCCCAAGTTCGCATTCCAATAATTTTACCTAATTTTTGTGTTCTAAAACGGTAAGGAAAAATATCACCATCAGAAGCCGAATAATTATCAACCAACATTACTTTTGGTCCTAAGTGCATTCCACCTGGGTCGGTAACTCCAACTGTTGCATTTCTTGGTAAAGCTGTCATTGCCCATTGTCGGCTAAGTCTTTCAATTATCATTGGCGAAACATTTCCGCCGCCGTTTCCTCGGTCGTCAATAATTAAAGCTTTTTTAGTAAGTTGAGGATAAAAATATTTTACAAATTCATTTAATCCATGTACGCCCATGTCTGGAATATGAATATAACCAACTTGTCCGTTTGTGGCTTCGTTTACTTTTTTAATATTATTCTGAACCCAGTTGTAATAATATAAATTCGACTCATCGGAACGTGGCAGAATAATAATATTTTCTGCACCTTCTGCCGAAGCTTTTGTATTTACAGTTAATTCAACCTGTTTGTTGTCTGTACCAACTAAAAGCTCGTAAATGTTTTGCACATTTTTTGTGCTTTCTCCATTAATGGCAATAATAAAATCGCCTTCCTTAATATTTACTCCAACTCCTGTAAGTGGCGATTCTGTTGAGGATTGCCAATTTGCACCTTCCAAAATTTGTTCAATTTTAAAATATCCAGATTTGTCTTTGCTAAATTTTGCGCCCAATAAGCCCATTTTAATGCGCTTAGCTTTCGGTCTTTCACCGCTATTTACATAAGCGTGTCCAATATTAATTTCTCCAATGAGTTCGCCAATAATATAAGTCAAGTCATCACGGTGTTTTGCGTAGGGCAGAAGTTCTGCATATTTATCACGCATGGCTTTCCAATCCACTCCGTGCATATTTGCATCGAAGAAGAAATCACGCATTTGTCGCCAGCTTTCGTAATAGATTTGTTTCCACTCTTCTGCAAAGTTTACCGTCATTTTCATGTTATTTAGTGGAACTTTTTTATCTAAACTAATACTTGAACTAGGCTTGCTAATAACGTAGTATTGACCACTTTTCATTATTACCATTTTCTTCTTGTTAGGAGAAAATCCAAAAGACATATCGCTTCCTAGCGTTGTTTCTTTTTTCTGGTATAAATCAAACATTTTAAATGACCTTTTACTGTCATTGTTCAGCATTGTATTGTAATATATTTTGTTTGAAACACTTTCTAAATTCCAGTAATTTGCAGCTGCAATTGGTAAAGAGAGTATTCTTTTTTGTATTCCATCAAAATCTATTTTTACAGATTTGTCATCTTCTTTTGTTTTTTCTTCTTTCTTATCTTTATCTTTTTCATTAGATTTAATTATATCATTTACAGGAGCAAACGGGTTTTTTGTGTCTTTTGCAAGCGTAATTAAATATATTTTACTCATGTTAGAGTAGGAGTGATTCCATTCTGTTTGACTATAAGTTGGATTGAATGTTCTACCCGAAACAAGAAATAAATATTTTCCATCGCCACTAAAAACTGGAGAACTGACACTGAACCAACCATCAGTAACAGCAACAGATTTTTTATTTTCTAAATTATAAATGAATATTTTATTCTTACTATCTGTTTGATTATCAGCGTAAGTAATCCATTTACTATCTGGAGACCAATTGTAATCACGTATTTCCCACATTTTAGAATCCGTTACTTTTGTTACCTTTTTTGTAGAAATATCAACGTAGCTTAATCGTAGTTTTTTATCGCTCCATAAAATCTTTTTGCTGTCTGGCGACCATTCAATTCTGTATTTGTAAGTATCTGCGTTTGTGGTTAGCCTAGTTGCTTTGTTTTTTCCTTCAGGGTCTTTAATATAAATTTCAAACTCACCACTTTTATCAGAAATGTAAGCAATCCATTTTCCATCGGGCGACCAAGTTGCGTATTTATCGTGTGCACCAGAGCTTTTGGTAATATTTTTAGTAATTCCTTCTTTTACAGGAACATTAAAAATATCACCTCTTGCAGAAAAAATAAGCCTTTCAGCATTTGGAGAAGCTGTTCCACCAAAAATTAATTTACTGGCATCAACCGTTTTTGTTCTCGACCAAGTTTGCTCATTGGCAATTTTGATAGTTATTTTCTCTGTTTTTTGAGTTTTTATATCAAATTTGTAAATATATCCGCCTTTTTGAAAAACAATAAAATCGCCACCAATTGATGGAAACTTAATATCAAAATCTTCAAAGTTTGTTACTTTAGTTGTAGTTTTACTTTCGGTATCATACTTGAACAGGTTCATTCTGAAGTCTCTATCGGAAAGGAAATAAATTTCTTTGCCGTGCCACATAGGGAAAATATCTTGATGTTTGTTGTTGGTAATATTTTCAATTTTTTTAGTTTTGAAATCGAAAACCCAAACATCATCAGTCATTCCGCCAGTATAATGTTTCCAAGTTCTAAATTCACGGAAAACTCTATTAAATGCAAGTTTCTTTCCATCAGGAGAATATGAATTCCAGCCTCCGTTATGCAATGGCATTTCTTCTGATAAACTGCCATCGGGCTTCACTAAAAATAATTGTCCTCTAAAGGAGTTGAACGAGTATCGGCGTGAGCGATAAATGATTTTTTCTCCGTCTGGAGTCCAGCCCATTACAATATTATTGGGTCCCATTCTATCGCCAACATCATCTCTTGAAAGTGTGGCTGTGTAGCTAACTCTTTGAGGCTGACCACCGTTTGCTGGAATTGTAAAAACTTCGGTGTTTCCATCATATTGTCCTGTAAAGGCAATTTGTTTTCCGCTAGGCGAGAAACGTGCAAACATTTCAAAACCAATATGATTTGTCAATTTTCGGGCTAATCCACCAGTTGAACTAACTGTGTAAAGGTCACCTGCATAAGTAAATACTAATTGATTTCCATGAATTGCCGGAAAGCGTAGAAGTCTAGCTTCATCTTGAGCATTAGTAGTTTGTATTAGTAAGAATACAAATAATGTAATGAATATTTTTTTAGCCATAGTAATTGTATTTTTCAATAATTTGCCTTAATTTTATTAGAAGTAGGTTTCGTTTTAATATTTCTATAAAAGTAATATTTTTTTCTCAAAAATGAAAATTATTTATAAATAGTTATACTAAAGTGAATAAGGTTTTCGGATTGTTCAGCCCTGCAAGGGTTTTAAACCCTTGTAGGGCTTGTCTGAATAAATCCGAAAACCCAATTCACTGCAGTATAACTTTACAAAAGTACTATAAATATTTCAATATTCATTTTTTATTTCTATAAAAGAAAAAAAATATTTTTTTATGGAATAAATAAAACTTCTACATCATACAGGCAAATAACAATTAATAATATAAACTTTGTACTTTGTGTCAGGATTGATGATTGATGATTGTCTATTTGTCAATTAAAAATCATCAATCGACAATCATCAATCGCAAATCC
>JAOZTL010000360.1:3614-4241 GCA_029942205.1 Bacteroidales bacterium
AATAAATCCGAAAACCCAATTCACTGCAGTATACCTAATTTTTAAACCATTTGCGTGTAGGTTATTCTCCTATTTTTATAAACGTACTTTTAAATAATTCACCATCAATATTCTCAGTTCTATTTTTTTAACTTGTATTGAATGTATTATCCTATAATTGGAATAATAAGCACTTCGTGCTTTTTATTTGTGAGTACTGTTTTAGTTATTTGTTAATTTTAAAGCATTTAGCAAAAGTCAATATACAATTAATTTTGCTTGAGTGCTTAGTAGAATTTCTAGAATCTACGTATTTGTTTTGTTTGTAGAATTTTGGACACTTTGAATTACACAATAAATTATTTCGTGCAAAAATATCAAAAAAAATAGATACAATGGAATATATAACAAATAATTTCGTAACTTTAGGTTTAATTTAAAGGAACAAAATGGCATATCCTGCACACAAACTTCAAAATTCATGCGCTAATATACAGCCTTTTATTAAATTAGCAAAATAAAACTACTTTTTGTCGCTTTTAACTTCTGGCTGAGTAGTTACAGCAATTATAGAAGTGTTAATGCGTTGTTAAAAAATATTAAATGTCTGACATAGATACATAATATGGTAACTTTTCACAAAGTTTT
>JAOZTL010000361.1 GCA_029942205.1 Bacteroidales bacterium
AAAATAAACAGCGAAAAATAAGCGATAAGCATCAAAAATGGGCTAAACCAGCGAATTACTTTGTGCGAAAAAAAGCTAAATGCCAATGCCGTGAAAGGTTGTTTTAGAACATGTGCAAACTGCTTCATGTTTTGAAAATTACCTGTGGCAATCCGCTTTCGACGAGAAAACTCCATGGATAAATCACTTGGCAGATTTTCGACACAATGGCTATTCAAACACAAAATGGCTTGCTTTTTTTGTTCCAAAACTCGCATGGTGGAATAAAAATCATCGTTAATTATGTTTTTTGGGATCTCCTCAAAACTCTGATTACGAATAGCATAGCACGCACCATAAATACCAATAACACTTCCCCACAAAAGCCCTTCTCTGTATTTTAGTTTAATTTCGTGTGTCAAATAACTTGCTTCTTGTCTTGCCGTATTTTTATTTAATTGCCTATTATTCAATAAATTAGCCCCGACAATGTCAATCTGTGAATCTCGAAAATACTGCACCAAACCAAAAATTGTTTCTTGCTCAAAAAAAGCATATAAATCAGTAATAATTAAAATTTCACCTTCTGCTTTTTTTTGTAAGGCATTTATAATGCTTGGCTTGCCTGTTCGTTCCAAAAATTCAACAAAATGAATTTGTGTATATTTCTTTTGTAAGTCCCTAATAACCTGATTGGTTTGATCGGAAGATGCATCTGAACCAATCCAGAAATCGATGTGCGAAAGCGGATAAGTGGATTGAAATGTTCGTTCTATTTTTTCTCGGATGGCATGTTCGCCATTATGCACCGCCAACAATATCGAAACCATTGGTAATAAGTCGTTTTTATCGTATACAAGTTTATTCGGGCGTTTGTTTTTCGTCAGAAAATACATCAAACTTGGATACATCAAATAACTATACACAACGGTAATTATCGATCCCCAAAATAAAACTTTAAAACAATAAATATACATTTTAAGAGATGGACAAAATTAAATTTCTATTTATTTCTTGATAAACCATTGATTAAAAAAGCATTTTTACTAGTATGTAAGACACTATATTGAAAACCAAATTTCATCTCATTATTTTTCATTATTTTTTCAAATATTGACGATAGAAAAGATGTAGCTTTTGTGTCCATGCAAAATTATCAAATTTTTCGGTAACAAACGACTTTGCTTCTTGTCCGATGGCTTGCACTTTGTCGAAATCATTTAACAATTCGATGGTTTTATTAGCAAACTCTTCGGCTGATTGTGCAATAAGCCAGTGTTTGTCATTTTCACCATCGATACCACTAGCCGCTTTGGGTGTGGCTATCACTGCTTTAGCCAATGCCATAGCTTCTATTATTTTCACACGCATACCACCGCCTTGCAACAACGGAACGAGCACAATGTTACCTTTTGCCAAAAAAGCATGTGCGCTGTCTACTTCGCCATAAAAAAATACATTTTCATCTGGCAAGCTTCTTTCCATATTTGCAGGAGCATTTCTGCCTGCAATGTGCAACTCAGCAGCAGGAATTTTCTGTTGGATAATCGACCAGCAATGCGTTATAAACCAAGACAATCCCTCTTGATTGGGCAGCCAATCGAGTGCTGCTAAATACATCAAATTAAAGTTCCTTCCTATTTTTCGTTCGTTTCGGTCGCCCACTCGAATACCCGATGGAATGACAATACTCGGTTTTCGATTGCCTTGCTGACGTGCCTTTGCTTTATCTTTTGCCGAAATAGCAACCACCAAATCGCATCGATTTACTTGTCGTTTTTCGTATTTTTTCATTTGCCTTGCGAGGAGACGAAAATATCGTTTTTTTAGAAAAAATGGCTCATTTTCAGCTCGTTGCTGCCACAATTCATACTCTAAATTATGCATTCGGATTGCAATTTGGGCTTGGCTATATTTTCGGATGATCGAAATATAAGGATAAAAATATTGACTTTCTAATTGAATAACATCAAACAATTTTGTTTGCAATAAAACCTCTAATTTACGACTAAAATCAGCAGAAACAAAACGTTGAATCGGGTATGGATACCTCGAAAAAAATAACGATAGAAAAGCTTTGGAAGCCGAAACTCCACTATCCAAATCCACCGTATGCACATCGGCTATTTGCTGCAATGGAGCATATTTTACAGCAGTTACATAATGTTTTTTGGTGTTGAATGCCAAAATAGTAACCTGATTGCCTTGCTGTTGCAGTCCTTCGGTCATGTTCAGCGTTGCCACAGCCCCTCCGTCTTTGGGCGGATAAGGAACTTTTAGTACTAATTGTAAAATATGCATTATTCTACTTTACTATTCAATAAGCCAATGACTTGTTTCGTCGCATTTCTTATAATTATCAGATCATTGCGAAGATTACGCATGGCTATTTGAGCGATCAATTTACGAATCAAAAATAAACCCGTAGCTAACATGAAAAATGTTCGTTTACCTTCAAAAGTTATCCATCGATAATCTGATCGGCTAAGTATTGGGAGTTTCTCAAATTCGCCTTTAAAGTACAAATCACTTTCTGATTTTTTGGATAATACGGCATAATATTGCGAATATTGATCGAAAATAGCAATTATTCGAGTCAAATCGGTATCAAAATATTGTTTTTTTGCCCCTGTCAAATAAAAATTGATTTGTTGCACGTATTCCTTAATATTATCCAGCATTAATCCCGATAATTTAGTAAATTCATCGGCAGAAATATTCTTATCGTAATTGGTAAAAATAAGATTGAGCGTTTTTTGTTTCTGACGCTTACGCAAAGCCTTTAATGGGCGACTGAAAAAATCGACATAAGCCTCTTTATTAAATAGAACCGAATCGGAAGTGGCTTTGGAGGTGAGAAAAATACCGATCGGTAACAGTACGCCTGACGAAACCCACATGCCAACGTAAGCAGGCACAATGCTTTCGGCAGCAAACTTTTTGCCTGTAAGCGAAATGACGTAATAAAAAATAAAAAAGAATATCGACATCACAAAAGAAATACCAAAGCCTCCTTTGCGAATAATAGCTCCCAAAGGCGCACCAATAAAGAAGAACACGATGCACGCAAACGAAAGCGTAAATTTCATGTGCCACGCTATTTTATGCTTTGCAATCCATTCTTGCCGCCCTTTAAAGTCTTTAGAAGTAGACACAATTAAGTTTCTAGCATTACTCGAATATTCGATTGCTGCATCAAGAATTTTTGCCTTATCAGGATTTGACATCGAGCCGTACAGGCTATCCAAGTCTACCGTGATATGCAAACTATCCAATGAGATCAAGCGTTTGAGAGAATCTATTCGGATGTTGGTTGAGTCCAAATTACTCACTATTTTTCGTTCAAACCGAAAATAGCTATTTCTTGCCAAATTATTGATAAAGGCTGATTCTCGCTGACCGTACACACTCACAAGTGAGTCTTCTGCAATGTTTAAGTTCGTAATATCCAATACGCCATGGTGATGACTGAACAATTTGGTATCGGTTCGTTTTAAGTCCAAGTTTTCCAACTCAAGAATAATCGTTTGTTTGCTGAACGAATCCTGACGATGCGGAAACACTTGCGGTCGCTTGTTGGTTATCACTTCCGACACTTCTTCGTAATTCATTCCACCGTAAAGCTTAACTACCATAAATTTCTCATCAGCAGTTACTTGCATCGTCCCTGAATCGGCAATACTTACTTTAATGTTGCCTTTTTTGTCACGATGGTCATAAATCATGAAATCGTACATCATGCCCGTTTTCTGATTTTTTGAGCTGATTTTTATCCTGAAATTTTTGACATCTTTATTGAAAATTCCTTCTTTGATGTTCATTTCGGGATTCTGATGATTGATGTCCCATAACAATGCTCCAATTTGTAAATTGGTGTAAGGCAATACTTTATTAGAAAAGAAAAATGCGCCAACGCTAATCATGCCTGTCAAGAAAATAAGCGGAATCATCATGCGCTGTAAGGAAATTCCTGCCGATTTGATGGCAGTCAGCTCGTAGTTTTCGCCCAAATTACCAAAAGTCATGATCGATGATAGCAATATGGAAAGTGGCAAAGCCATTGGGACTAAACCTGCCGATGCGTACAGCAAAAATTCGGCTATCACAGTCCATTCAAGACCTTTGCCCACCAAATCTTCGATATAACGCCACAAAAACTGCATCAATAGCACAAATAATGCTATGAAGAAAGTCGCAATTAATGGACCAATGTATGATTT
This sequence comes from Bacteroidales bacterium, assembly GCA_029942205.1. Classification (GTDB taxonomy): domain Bacteria; phylum Bacteroidota; class Bacteroidia; order Bacteroidales; family JAOZTL01; genus JAOZTL01. Next base: position 4,200 of record JAOZTL010000361.1, read on the forward strand.
TAAGATTAAGAGATGTAATCGTTTCATGCGTTTTTTTC
>JAOZTL010000362.1 GCA_029942205.1 Bacteroidales bacterium
ACGAGAAAGAAGTCGATATTGATGGGCATCCAGGTATTTTTGTCGAAGTCGAAGGACAAACAAGTGGTTATGACGTTTATTTTCAAGGAGTATTTTATATTGTAGATAATCGATTATATCAAATTTACGGAATGGCTCAAAAAGGCTATGTTAATAAAGCCGATATTGAAAAATTCTTAAAAACATTTACCTTATTGTAATGTAAATATATTTATTAAATAAGGGAGATACTCCTTAAGGAGTGCTTTCGGTGAGAAGAAGCAAATAAAATAAATAATATACCATTGAAAGCTGGATTTATTTGTTCACTCTTGTCTTGATTCCATCATTCAAAAACAATCTCCCTAGCACACTTTGCTTTCTCATAAAGTAAAGTGTGTTTTTTTTTGTTTGAAAAAATGACAACAATATTAGAAGAATTATCCGAAAAGCAAATCTGGCAGCATATTTACGATTCGTATTCAGAACGAAATTTTGTAGATAAAAATAAGCAGAAAGAATATTTGTCAATAATTAATAATTTTGATTATGAGCGAATTGCTGATTCTGTCTTAAAGGAAACATTTAAGTTTGATTTAGCACGAAAGCATCAAATAAATAAGATCGATAGTCAGAAGAAAAAAGATATTTATATTTTTCCTTATCGAGATGAAATGCTTCTTAAAGTGATCGCTTCTTTGTTGTCGAAACATTTTAGTATGCACATTGCAGCCAATTGTCATTCGTTTCAAAAACAACGAGGAGCAAAAACTGCTTTTCGTTGGCTACTGAACAGAGCCGATTTAAGCCCCCACTTTTGTTTAAAGTTAGATATTCGTAATTTTTTCAACAGCATCGATCCAACCGATTTTTTGAAAAAACTCCCTGATGCCATACGTTCGGATGGTGTTCTGTATCGATTATTGCAGCAACTATTGCTGAACGAAAAAGTGTTACTTGAAGACGGAAAGCTAATTGCCGATAAAAAAGGATTGATGGCAGGAACACCGATTGCTCCGTTTTTGTCAAATTTCTATCTCAAAACCTTAGACGATTATTTTTGGGAACGTCAAATTTTGTATGTCCGCTATTCAGACGATATTATTGTGTTTGGTAACGAAGTCGAGGTAAAAGCGTATGCTGAAAAAATCGAAAATTATTTGCAGAATATAGGGTTAGAGTTGAATACCGAGAAAACTAAAATTTATCCTCCTCATACAAAATGGCATTTTTTGGGTTTTAGTTATTGTTGCCAAACAATAGATATTTCGGAAAATGCACTAGCTAAAATGAAAGGAAAAATTAGACGTTTAGCTGCTTTGCTTAATCGAAAACGAATGAAAAATTCATGGTCAATTGAAAAAACAAGCTATATTTTTATTCGCCGATTAAATAAAAAATTCTATGGCATTCAGGCGGATCAAAACGAGTTGTGTTGGGCGAGGTGGTTTTTTCCTTTGCTCAATACAAATAAAACATTGCATATTTTGGATCGTTTTGTTCAAGATAAAATACGCTTTGCTGCAACAGGGCATCACCGCAAGCTAAATTATAAACAAGTTCCATACAGTTTATTACGAAAAATAAACTATTTACCATTACAATCAGCTTATTTCATGTTCAAAACAGATTTTGAAAATTATGAACAAATGGTTTTGGCTAAATTGAGAATTAAATAAGATATTCAACCTTTGTATATGATAGCATATTTATTTTTAATAAGTAAAGTATAGGGTTTATCCATAAAAACTGAAAGGATGACTAAGTTAGTTAGATTCAATACATCTTTTTAATTGCAGAATCGCTAATCAAAAAAAAAAATTCTAACTATCAATTTCCTGTTTTTTATGAACAAATCCTGAGTTTTCTAAGTGCGTAACATCAATTAGGCAGAAGACCTAATTATCTGTTTTTTTGTATAGCATCCCATTTATTTCAACTACTCCATTAATACAAATTTTTAGCATATAAAAACCTTTTTCTACTTTATTTCCGCTTTCATCTGTTCCATTCCATATCGCAGAGTGTTTCCCTGCATCCATAAGCTTGTGTGTCAGCGTAGTAATGTGAGTTCCATCTTTAGATATAGATAAAATAACATAAGATTTTTTTGTTAATGTATATTGAATATTGCTTTTTAATACAAAAGGACTTGGATAAGTTCTTAATTTATAGTAATCCGAACGATCCGTTCCATTTTTACATGTGTTTGCGTTGGAATAAACCTTGAATTTTTCTACATTTTGTTTATCATCCGATTCATTATTTTGTGTGCTTTCATTTGTATTGTTTGTTTGTACTGTGTTATTTGTTTGCGAATTTTCATTTGTATTTCCTTGCAAATTTCCGTTCATACTACCACCTTGCACGTTACCTTCTTGGCTTTCTCCTTGCGTACTTCCGTTCATACTTCCGCCGTTCATGCTTCCTCCTTGGTTTTGTCCTGCAATCAACGATCTTGCTTTAAATCTATTCGCATAAACTGTAGAAAGTAATACTATTTCTTGATTATAAGTTTGGTAATTTGTTCCTCCATTGGCATCCATCAAAAACTCAACATAATCATTATTTCCAGCGTACATATTTGCAAATTCGCCAGATAATTTTAGTCCACTTCCCATTTTCATAGAAACATAGCCGTTTGCATCCGATTTTACTTGATGTGTTTCGCTGTAATACATCATGCCATTGGCTGTTTGTCTACGGAAATTGAATTTATACGATAAATTCTGATTTTTTAAGATTGCACCATTTTTGTCTTTAGCAATCATTGTATATTCAAAAGGTTTATATTCGCCTGAAATACGATTTCTATTTATCATATTATAATATCCATAAGCAGAATTTTGATAAGTAGACGAATCGTTTGATGAAAATTCAAATTTGCTAGAATCTCCAGGAATCGAATATAATTGAGCTTTACCCATTGATACATAATTAGTTGTACCAGTTTCATCCATCATAATTTCTACTGTATATTCTCCATTATTGGTAAATAGAGAATCCCATGAACCAGCCAGCATTTCGCCTGTTCCTAAATTTATATTCACTAATCCTGAATCGTTGCTTGCTAAATAATGAGTTTCGGAGAATAAAATAGAATCATTTTCCGTTAAATTGATTTTAAAGCCAAGTTCTTTACTTTTAATTATATTTCCATTATGATCTTTGGCTTCGAGCATATAATTTACATGTTTGGTATTGTCTCCATAAATAGAAATATTATTTACTTTTATCGAACCACCTTTAGATATTATTTCTGGTGCATTTTCTTTACGTTTGCCGAATTTGCTGTAATAAGAATTATCGATATATTCGGTAATAAACAAAAGTTTTTTATTATTCTCAGAATCAAGTGTGTATATTTGGATAAAAAGTTTTAAACTATCCCATTTTATATTTTTATAATCTCCTGCAAGCGAGTCTCCTTTTCCTACCGTAAACTTTATTAAGCTATCTGCTGATAGTTTCAGTTGATGCGATTCTGAATAAATTTCTTTGTGCTCTTTTTCTCCTTGTAAAATATTGATAATTAGATTATAGTCTGTTTTAGAATCAAACGAATAATCGAAAGGCGATAATTGGAAATTGAAATATTTTACGTAAATTTTTGGTTTGTTATTTTTTGTATTTTCGGTATTTGTAATATTTGTAATATTTGTATTTTCTGAATCGTACAGCCCTTGTGCATTACCTAAAGATTGAAAATCTTGTTTTGCTTCAAAATCAACATATAATTTAATGAAAAACTTCCCTTCCCATTTTATCGAAGCATAATCTCCTGATATAACATTTCCTTGCGGGATACTAAATTTTGCATTTCCTTTGTTGTCCGAAATTAACTCATGCCATTCAGAATAAATAACATTACCATTTGCACTTTCAGCAATAATTTCAGCTTTCATGCTTGCTTTTTTTCCAGAAATAGCTTGATTATTTCCATCAATAATACGAATAGTATATTCAAAAGAAGTAGGTGCTTGTTCGTTAGTTGTTGTGTTTTTTACGTCAATACTATAACTACCGCTAGTTTGACTACCTCCTTGGTAATTTAATTCGGCTGTCCCGATAATCTGAAAATTTTCTCCTGCCTCTCTATCAATTGCAATTTGAACAAAATGCTTGTTTTTATCCCACTTGATGGTTTCAAAATTTCCACTTTCTGCTTTGCCTGCACCTATTTTCAGATTAATAATTCCTTTGGCATCCGTAGTGCACATTTGAGTTTCTGTGTATACATTTTCGCCAGATTCGGATA
>JAOZTL010000363.1 GCA_029942205.1 Bacteroidales bacterium
TCTACTCCTGTATATTTTCCTGCTTTCATTGAATCCACCGACATAGGCGTATGCCAAAGCCAAGGTGTAGAAATAATTACAGCATCAATCTCTTTTATTGCTAGTAAATTACGATAATCATAATCATCAGCACCAAATTCGAGTGCTTTCTTTTGTCCTTTTTTAGCTATTAAGTCTTGAGCTATTTTAATACGATTATTATCAATGTCGCAAATAGCAGTTATCTCAATATCATCTCGTTGTAAAGCATTATTTAAGTGGTTTGTTCCTCTCAAACCAACGCCAATAAAGGCAAGTTTTATCTTCTCTTTTTTCAACTCTCCTGCAAAAGAAGTATATGGAAAAAGGCTTAAGCCCAAACCCGCAATGGCAGAGCTTTTAATGAAATTTCTTCGTGTTTGTTTCATAATTTACAATATTAGATCTAATTATCTATTGTTTTTTTTTATTAAATATAAAAAAATAATACTAGAAACAAAAAAAAGTCTAAAACGTTATGTCTTAGACTTTTATTTTTCATTTTTTTAGTAATTAGTCTTCAGGACTAATTGCTTCCACAGGACATACGTCTGCACAAGCACCGCAATCAGTACACTCGTCTGCAGTAATTGTATAAAAATCATCGCCTTCGTTGATAGCTTCAACAGGACATTCGTCTATGCAAGCACCGCAAGCAGTACATGCGTCTTTGTCTATAATATAAGCCATTGTTGTTATTTTTTAAATTATTAATAATTGTGCCAAAAGTACATTTTTTTTTTTTGTTTGCAATTAAAAAATCTGCTTATTTAGAAAAAAAACATCTTCTTTTATGTATTTCATCCTGTATGGAAATGGCATTCACCTAGCATTTTAAGGACTTCTATCCATTTATTGCTTACGCAATTCGGTAAATCCCAATGATTATACGAAAGTAAAATTGATTTTTGGATTTTTTATTGATACTAATACTACTTTACGAAGTTAATTCTAACTGATTATTAGCGATTTATCTTTTTTTTGATACTTATTAGGCAAAATACTTTTGGCGAAAAAAAATCGCTTATTTCAGCCTGAAAAGTATTGCTATTAACAAAGAACTCTTTCTTCTTTTTACTCCCTACTTTCCACTTACCTCAATATTTCGATTGCCTTTTTTATCATTACATCATTTTTATGAATAATCGGATAAAATCCTTTGTTGTCTATCACGTTTCTGGCAATGTAGGCGTGTAAATCATTCACAATTAATACTTTGGATTGTACTAATTCCTTCGCATTTGTTTTTAGTCCTTTTTGTTCGACAAAAGCCACAAACTTACTCAGTAGGTTTTGAGTTTTCAAGAAACGTTCAAATTGCTTACTTTCTGTGAATTTACTCAATCGCTCTCTGTTTTTGTCGGCATATTCGAGTGCAAAATAATAAATAAGCCCTCTGACAGCTATTTCTCTGTAATAATTAGAATAATAAGACGTATCGACAGGCACAAACACGTCGGGCATGATGCCTCCACCTCCATAAACGATTTTGCCTTTAGGCGTTACAAATTGAAGCGAATCAACAAAATACGTGCTATCAATTTCGTACATTTCGCCATGAGCCGATCGGTTGTAAATATCGGCATTGTATTGATCCGTACCTTTGTCGTAGGTTTTCTGAATACTTCGTCCAGTAGGTGTGTAATACCGTGCGATAGTGAGCCGCACCGATGATTTATCACGAAACACGATTGGCTCTTGCACCAGCCCTTTGCCAAACGATCGCCGCCCAACGATCGTTCCTCGGTCGTTGTCTTGAATAGCGCCTGCCAGTATCTCGCTAGCCGATGCCGACCACGAATTGATCAAAATAACCAATTCGGTTGTTTCATCATTTCCTTTGTTTGTCGAGAAATACTCCTCTCTGCTACGTGTTCTGCCTTCGGTGTAAACGATCATTTTGTCTTTGCTCAAAAACTCATCGACCAACGCAATTGCCGATTTTAAGTATCCGCCGCCATTATCTCGCAAATCAACGACTAATTTCGTCATTCCTTGCTCTTTCAATTCTTTGCTGGCTTTCAGAAATTCGTCGTGTGTCGTGCGTCCAAAGCTCGTAATTTTGACATACCCAATTTCGGAAGTAAGCATGTACGCAATATCGATGCTGTACAGTGGAATTTTGTCTCTTTCGATTTCAAACTCAAGCAGTTCTTTCGTTCCATGACGTTTAATTCCCACATTTACTTTTGTTCCTCGTTCGCCTTTTAAGTTTTTGATAATATCGTCAGAATCTACGCCCACACCAGCAAATAACGAATCATTAATGGTAATAATTCGGTCGCCTGCCAAAATGCCAACTTTATCCGATGGCCCCCCCGAAATGGTGTTCACCACAAAAATAGTATCGTTCTGCATGTTGAATTGCACACCAATGCCTTCAAAATTTCCTTCAAGATGTTCGGTTGCCGATTTTTGAACCACAGGAGGCAAATAAACCGAGTGCGGATCGAGTTTTTTGAGCACCCCCACGATGGCAGCCTCTGTCAGTTCGTCTTTATTAATATTGTCTACATAATTTTCGTTGATTAGCTGCATCAGTACTTCAAACTTACTGACAGGAATATTAGCAAACATTGTTGTATCTTTGCTACGATATGAACCAAAGTATACGCCTATGGCTACTCCTAGAATAAGTACTACAGATAAAATTAAGGGAGTATAAATGGATCGTTGTTTGTTTTGTATCATTTGTTTTATTCTAAAAGTGATAAAGTCGGCGACCTTTTTGATATTACTTACGCAAGGTCTGCAACCTTACTTACTGCTGACAAAGTTACGAAAATAAGCTTACGATTTTAGACTTTATCTAATAAGCTAGTTTTTTTTTATAATTCTTTCAAAAAGAAGGCTTAGAATTTTAGATTCTCTATATTAAAATTTACTTTTGTACTCTAAGGTCGAAAATTACTTAAGAAAAATTAAATACCATTTTTACTTATTTATTTTTATTCTTAAATGTGTGTTTTTAGACTTAGCAGCATGATATAGATAAATATTTCTCTGCTAAGAATACAATAAAATTGATATAATTCAGAGTTCGTCTGTTTTTATATTTATTTTTGTCCAATTCTTGATAAATTATCAATGTAAATCAGTAAGTTACGCCTAAATACATACAATTAGATCAAGCAGTGTAACAAATCGTTAAAACATAGCTATATAGATGAGCAAAAATAATAAAACAGACGAAGTCTTATCTTACTTGCTTTTCGAGAAAATTGATAATAATAGGAAAGGAAAAGCTTCCATCGAATTATTTAATTTGAATGAGTATAGCCTAGTTGTTGAAAGAAAAGCAGAGGTATTACAAGTAAAATCAATGTATAAACAATTTTCACTTATTGAGATTATTGGAAAATTTGAAAGCTTTATTCGAGTAATATATTTTGAATTGATAACGACAACACTTCGTTAAATTTATAATTGACAATGAATAATTGATAATTATTTTACTGATAAACAGTAGCTTGCAAGTGCTAAAATCTAAATAAATATTATCACTTATCAATATGGTTATTAGGTGATTACAGAAAAACTTAACGAACTATTGTAACGAATAAGATTATTAAAAATATTTGATTTAATATTTACAATAAGTACTTGTACATAAAAAATCAATACATCACTTTTGTTTAATTAATTTGCATAATAGCATATAATATGAATGTACTTATTTTAGGTTCAGGCGGAAGAGAACATGCTTTGGCTTGGAAAATATCACAAAGTCCGTTACTACACAAAATGTTTGTAGCACCAGGTAATGCTGGTACGAAAGAATTCGGGACAAATGTAGAATTGGATATTTTGGATTTCGATCAAATCGGGAAATTTGCACTTCAACACGAAGTTGAGTTAATCATTGTTGGTCCTGAAATTCCTTTAGTTCATGGCATTACCAATTATTTTGAATCGAAAGCCGAATTAGAAAACATTCGGGTACTAGGACCAGATGCCGAAGGCGCAAAACTGGAAGGAAGTAAAGAATATGCCAAGAAATTTATGCACAAATATAATATTCCGACAGCTGGCTACCAAAGTTTTTCGTCCAAAGAAGTATTGCGTGCCAGAGAATATTTACGAAAACTACGTAGACCTTATGTTTTAAAGGCTGATGGCTTGGCTGGAGGCAAAGGCGTAATTATCGAATCGAATTTACAAAAAGCAGAAAGAGCTTTAGATGAGCTTCTTGACGGTCAATTTGGCGAAGCTAG
>JAOZTL010000364.1 GCA_029942205.1 Bacteroidales bacterium
TCATTCGTAGGGTCGTAGCAGATCAATTTGTCTCCATTTAATCCCCAAATTCGTCCATCTTGATCTGATTCTATAAGACCTATGCCTCCAATGGTGAATGCAGAATTGTTGGTATCATAATACGTCCATTTGCTGCCATCATATTTTACTAGTTTATCATTGGCAGCAATCCATGTGTTTTGGCTCAAATCTACCGTTATGTAATTCATCCAATTTAAATATTCGTAATCCGTAGCGTCAATATTTTGGATAATCGATCCATTGTTGAAAATAGTAATTCCATTGGCAGATAAAACCCATGCATTACCCACTGCATCGGTAGCTATATCTCTTATTTGATTCGATGCAAGAATATTGTCGCCAGTCGTATGGGTGGTGTAGTGCGTGATTACACTTTGGGCAAATAGCAATTGAGCAAAAAATAAGGCTGGCAGTAAAAATAGGACAGATTTTTTCATGGCTATGAAGGATAATGTAAGTGAGACAGTTACACAAAGATATAACAAAAGAGAGTAAAATAAAAAAAATAATCACCAGATCTTCACTGTTTTTATCGGTGTTCTATTTTTATTAATCCGTGTTCTGTTTTTAAACAAAAAGGCTCTATTCCATAACATTGTTGGTGAAAATATTGTAATTTGGCATGATTTTTAAAGCAGCATTAAGTTATTAACCATAAGTCAATTACAGATTCTGTATCAAAAGAACTATATGTTTTTCAAATACGAACTTTTTAGATTAAATATTTTACAATTACAGATTTTGTAATGTTTCCTGATTATTAGATAGTTATGTTTCCACAAAATTTAGACCAAAACTCAATAAAATCGACCAACAACATTCTGGAATAGAGCCAACAAAAAAAACCGTAAACTATCGCAAAGAAAAAGCTGCGAAAATTTACGGTAAAGCATTGGTAGCGTAAGCCACATCAAAAAGGTCGAAGACCTACCTCATCAAAAAGGTGGAAGACCTAGTCTAGGTCGTGAAAAACAAGACCGCTACGTAATTTAGGTTCAAACCAAGTAACCTTAGGCGGCATGATGAGGTCATTGTCGGCAATATCCATTAATTGATCCATTGATACAGGATGCAAAGCAAAAGCCACTTTCATTTCACCATTATCCACACGACGTTTTAGCTCTTCGAGTCCACGAATTCCACCTACAAATTCAATACGAGTATCCCGACGCAAATCCACAATATTTAGATGAGGCTCAAGAACCTGTTTGGTCAATATCGTAACATCTAAAGCTTCCACAGGCTCGCTGTCGTTGAAAGTGCCAGCTTTGGCAGTCAGCGAATACCATTTTCCTTCGAGATACATCGAAAAATTACGGATAGCATTTGGTTTGTATTCGTCTGTACCTTTTTCTTCCACATCGAAGCTTTCGCTTATTTTAGCAATAAATTCATCTTTAGACAATCCGTTTAGGTCTTTCACCACACGATTATAATCGATAATGCGCAATTGGCTAGCAGGAAAATTTACCGCCATGAAAAAGTTATACTCCTCCGTGCCGTTGTGGCTTGGATTATTTTTTCGGCGTTCAGTACCCACAAGTCCAGCAGCAGCAGTACGATGATGCCCATCAGCTACGTACTGATAAGTAACTTCGTTGGCAAATATTTTTTCGATATTTTGAATATCTTCATCCACATCAATCAACCAAAAGTGGTGTCCCACAGCATCTTCTGATGTGAAATCGTACACAGGATCATTGGTGATTACTCGATTTACAATTTCATCGATTTTAGCATTATCTCGATACGTGAAAAATACAGGCTCTGCATTTACATTTGTCGAACGCACGTGATTCATGCGATCTTCCTCTTTGTCTGGGCGAGTCAATTCATGTTTTTTGATAATTCCGTTGGCATAATCCTCCGTTCCCGATCCGCCTACAAGTCCGTATTGAGTTTTCCCAAACATCGTTTGCGCATACACATAAAACATCGGCTTTTCGTCTTGCATAAACATGCCATCGTCGATTAATTTTTGAAGATTCGATTTCGCTTTGTCGTATACTTCTTGCGAGTGTGTATCGATACCTTCAGGTAGGTCTATTTCGGGTTTCACCACATGCAAAAACGAGTATGGATTTCCTTCCACTTCAGCACGAGCTTCTTCCGAATTAAGCACGTCATAAGGGCGAGAAGCCACTTTGTTTACATTTTCTATTTTTGGGCGAAAGCCTTTGAATGGTTTAAATATAGACATAATTATTGTTGATTAATGATTTGTGATTTTTATATTAATAAATAAGGTCTTCTTTCTTTTTATGTTGCTCACGCACGAGTGTAATTACTTTCTTAATTAATAAATTAAGAAGCAATAACTAGCAGCAACTTAATTTTGTTTACGTACTGATACTTGCGTAAGCACATCAAAGGGTGAAGACCTCGTAAGACACATCAAAAGCACGAAGTGTTTAGTTTACTTGAAATTGGGTGTTTCCATTTTCAAAAAAGTCAATAATTTGTTTCACGCCAGCCACACCAGCATTAATATTAGCTTCGGCAGTTTGAGCACCCATTTTTTTCGGAGTAAAGAAATGTCTTCCTTCGTATTTTTCGGCAAAAATAGCTTTATTATCAGGCGCAATGTCCGAAATATAAATAAAATCTGTTCTGTTTTCCATTACTTTCAGCAATTCATCTTCATTAATCACCTCTTTGCGAGCCGTATTTACGAGTACCGCTCCAGCAGGCATCGACGAAAGTAAATCGAAGCCAATCGATTGTTTTGTTTTATCGTTGGCAGGAATGTGTAGCGATAAATATTGGCAAGAGCTGTAAAGTTCTTCAACCGAACCCACTACTTTTACGCCGTCTTTTTCAATGGCTTCCTTCTCCACAAACGGGTCAAAAGCAAACACTTCCATCCCAAAACCCTGAGCAATTGCAGCCACGTATCGACCAACATTTCCGTAAGCATGAATACCTAATTTCTTGCCTTTCAGTTCGGTGCCAGCTTTTCCGTTGTATTGGTTACGTGCCATCATCACCATCATACCGAGAGCCAATTCTGCCACAGCGTTGGAGTTTTGTCCAGGTGTGTTCATTGCAACAATGCCTTTGTCGGTAGCCGCTTGTAGGTCGATATTGTCGTATCCAGCACCAGCCCTTACGATCACTTTGAGCGTATCGGTAGCCTCTAGCACTTCACGAGTAGCTTTGTCGCTACGAATAATCATGGCATCGGCTGTTTTTGCAGCAGCTATTAATTCCGATTTGTCGGTATATTTTTCAAGTAATTCAAAAGCATAACCAGCTTCTTCAATCGTGCTTTTGATTTGACTGACAGCAGCCGCAGCAAAAGGTTTTTCGGTAGCAATTAATATCTTTTTCATCTGTTTTTATGTTGTAAGTTGTTGAAATTTTATCGAGCGATCAATTATCCATAATCAACCACTCGATGAGAATTTTAAGGTCTTCTACCTTTTTTAAGTTGCTCACGCACTAGTAGATAAGCTTTCTTTATTCTTACTTTTCGAAGTTATAAATCTCTGTTAAACCGTTTAATTATTGTTTTATGATGAAAATAAAAGAAAAAAGTATTAAGGAACGCAAATTAAATAAAAAAACTCTTTCTACTCCATACTTTCTTCTTTTGTCTTCGTCGTTATCATGAAATAAATGAATAAACTGATTAACAGTAAGTTCTAATTTATAAAAGTAGAATTAAGCATTCATTTTTTCAAATTCTTGCATCGCATCCACCAAGGCCTGTACACTGTCAATATCGATTGCATTGTAGATAGACGCACGGAAACCACCAACCGAGCGGTGTCCTTTGATGCCGACCATTCCTTTTTCTGTAGCAAAAGTCAAGAAATCTTTTTCCAATTTTTTGTACTGGTCGGTCATGATGAAACACACGTTCATGATCGAGCGGTCTTCTTTAGCCGTTGTTCCTTTGAAAATTTTACTGCTATCAATCGTTTTGTATAATAAATCGGCTTTTGCATTATTTAATTTGTTCATCGCCTCTACGCCACCTTTTTCTTTGATCCACTTCAAGGTTTGCAAAGCAGTAAATACAGGGATTACAGGCGGAGTATTAAACATCGAGCCTTTGTCGATATGCGTTTGATAATTCAGCATGGTAGGAATTGCTCTGCCCGTTTTGCCAATTATGTCATCTTTAATGATAACGAAAGTAACGCCAGAAGGGGCTAAGTTTTTTTGTGCTCCACCATAAATCATGTCATATTTAGAAAC
>JAOZTL010000365.1 GCA_029942205.1 Bacteroidales bacterium
TACTGAAATGCTATCATAATTATGAATTTAAAACGTTTCTTTTTTCTTAGATGCTTACATATAATTAATAATGGTTCGTTAAATTTCTGTATGTATTTGATTTATAGGAAATTGAAAATCTGTGTTTTAATTTGTAATTCATAATTCATTTAACGAAGTGCTTGTATATTTACCTTTGTCAAATAGAAAGAAGGTTTTCGATAAGGCATGTTTATTAAAAAAAAGCTTAGAAAAATTTGATTAAATGCTAAAAACGATTAAATTTGAATAATCAATAAAAGATAGACAAATGAGAAAATGGTATGTATTAGGATTAATAAGTTTTTTGTTTACTGCTTGTGCTAGCAATGAACAAGAAGTGGTGTCGGTCTACCCGAACGGTAATCCGATGAAAATAAATGAATTTGTATGGAAAGGGAATACCAAGGTTGTGGTAAAGCAAATTAGGTATACAATGGCTGGCGAAAAAGAAGCCGAAGAGAACATGCTGGATGGCAAAAAACATGGATTGTGTACTTACTGGTATCCTTCGGGCGACGTATGGATGGAAGAAAGTTATGAGAAAGATCTGAAGCATGGTGAATTTGTGAATTATTACATCAGTGGCGATAAGAATTTTTCGGGCGAATACAACAATGGTTTAGCGCATGGCGAATGGATATTCTGGAACGATAGCGGCGAAAAGTATAAAAAAATAATTTACGAGAATGGTGTACTTGTAGAAGAAACAGATCTAAATTAAGGTCTTCGACCTTTTTAAGTTGCTCACGCACGAGTGGAAATACTTTCGTAATCAATGATTTATCAATAAATAATATCAACTTAATTTTGGATATGAAACGCAAGCTATTCACACTCATATTTTTATTTTCTTTTTCGTTGCTTTATTCACAATCACGATCGGAAGAATTGCGAGGAGTGTGGGTCGTTACGGCTTATAATTTGGATTGGCCACGGTCGGCAATATTGAGTAGCGAGGAACAAAAAAGAACGTTTATCGAATTATTGGATTATCATCAAAGCTATGGCATCAATGCGCTGTTTGTGCAGGTGCGTCCTTCGGGCGAAACCTTTTATCCATCACGATTAGAGCCATGGTCGCATTGGCTTACGGGTAAGCAGGGGCGAGCCCCGTCGCCCTATTATGACCCGTTGCAATTCATGATCGATGAATGCCACAAGCGTAATATGGAGTTTCATGCATGGGTCAATCCTTTTCGAGCGGTATCAAACGTTCATCGAGTGATTCCATCGGCAAGTCATATCACCAATAAGCAGCCGAGTTGGTTTCATACCTACAACGATCAGAAATTTTTTGACCCAGGTAATCCCGCTGCACGTACTTTCATCATTAGAGTAGTGATGGACATGGTGGATCGCTATAATATTGACGGTGTGCACTTTGACGATTATTTTTATCCACTTGAAAAAGGCGGCATCCCATTTCCTGATGAAAAGACATACAGGCGATACAATAAATCGGGCTTATCGAAAGGCGATTGGCGACGACAAAACATCGATCATCTCATCCAAAGCATATCCGACAGCATTAATTTGCTACGTCCGTTGGTTCAGTTTGGTATAAGTCCCGTAGGCGTATGGCGCAATCGCTCGCACGACCCCACAGGCAGCAACACACGAGGATTATCGGCTTATGACGATTTACATGCCGACATACTGAAATGGCTACGTAATGGCTGGATTGATTATGTTGCTCCGCAATTGTACTGGTACAGGGGTTATTCGGTGGCAGATTACGACCACTTGGTCGATTGGTGGAGCAAGAACACCTACGGGCGTTTTTTGTATATCGGGCAAGCAGCGCATTTTGTCAATTCCTCGATCAAATGGAGTAACCCATCCGAAATACCAAACCAAATTCGCTATTCGAGGAAGTCGCCAGCTGTGAAAGGGAATATTTTTTATAGCTCAAAATGGATGCAAAATAACCCCAATGGATTAACCGACTCTCTCCGCTACAATCTGTACAGCCAACAAGCATACGCACCCAAAATGTTCTGGAAAGAGCCTGTTATTGTGGCTCAAATGGATAGCGATGTGGTGATCGTTGAGCCTGAGGACACGATCCGATATTACTCGACACATTCCAATTCTATTCGTCCATACGAATTGAGCCACATGAGGGTAGGGCGGGAGCATATTCTATCGTGGGAGCTGCCTGGTGGGCACGAGCGTTTTATTAAAGCATCAAATACGAAATATATAATTTATCGTTTTGATGAAAAAGAAACTATCAAACTCTCGAAGGACAAAATATTTGCTGAAACCAGAGAGCCATACTTATTGATTTCTACAAAATTCTCCTTATTCAAAAAACGCTATCGATTTGTGGTAACATCTATTAATCAGTACCAAAACGAAAGCAAAACGAAAGAAAGTATAAGGATAAAACTAGGGCGATTGCAATAAGGTTTTCGAGCTTTTGATGAGGCTTACGCACGAGTGAAACAATTTTCACAACCAATAACTTGTCAAGAAGTAGTTGTGTGTTTGGTTTTGTTCGTTCATTGATGCAATTTGGATGATTTCTTTTGTTTGATGAACCTCCGTATATGATAACCGTACGTACGGTGAAAGTGAGAGGCGCACTAGCGGGAGTTTTCCCGTCAGCCGTCTACTCGATTAAGACTTTATTTCTTTGGAATAAATTTCTTTTCTGTTTTTACATTTATCAAATACCACAACTTTGACGAAGCCGGTTTTTCTTTATTATATGTCCATAAATGCACTTTATTTCCTTTGTTCGCATTTTTGTTATCCTTTAGTGCAAGGCACATTTTATGATTCGATTTGGGGATAATAAGAAATTGTCCTCCTCCAATATGTTTAAAATAAAATTGTTGAGACGCTCCTCTATGCAGCCGCCACAGATGTATCGGTGTTCTTTTATCTCTTTTTCTTCCTTTGCAATCCAAAGCATAATGATAATCACTTGCCGGTGTAATGATATAATACGATAGATATTTGTTTTTATGGAACTTAAATTTTTTGTTATCATTATTGCCTTTTGTCCATACTTCCAAACGCTGTCCATTTATTTTCCATTTCTTCTTATCATGATTATATGTAATGTCAAAATATCCATTGTCTGAATTTCCGGCTTTAGCCGATTTTACATAGTATGTACCTTTAGGAATTTTTTCTCCTTTTAATTTGGCAGATTCTTTTCCAGTAGATGTATTTTTCATCATCCTTTCCCATACTTTGTCTCGGTACTCCTTTTCTTTTTTCTTGTATTTATCTACCTTGGCTCGGTATAGTCTGCCTCCGTTCTCTGCACTTGATTTGGCGGTATAGTATTTTACATAAGCCTTATCATTACGCACTGTTTTCCAATCCTTGTCTATTTGATTACAAAGTTTTTTCCAATCATTTTCTATTAGTTTTTTTCTTATTTTACGTGTTTCAGCAGGTGTATTGCCTTTTATTTGTCCTAATTCAGGGAATACCTTGAAATAAAACTTGCGTACTGCATCAAAAGAACCATCTACAATATGGCGGCTAAGTTCTTTTGCTCGATTAGGGACACATTTTGTATCGCAATGCTCTTTTGAGTGTTTTGAATGATCGCCAATTGTTTTGGCATCTTTCATCATTTTAGTTGAAACAGCGGCTGCATTTTTTGCTATTTTGGTTGCTTCCTTTGCTACTTTCACAACTACTTCACTTGTTAGAATTTCTTGTAATTTCTTTATTATTTTCTTTGCTATTTCTTCGCCATCAAGTGTAGCTTCAAAATCAATCTCGTGTTTTTTACCGTTGAATGTAAATTTAGCATGGCATTTACCCGACATAATCAGATCCGTTTTGCTTGCAAGAAGTTCAATGTATAATTTTTCCAATTTAAAATCATTTAACGCTTTTTCTAACTTTGGTAAATATAATCCAGCCTGCTTCATTTTGTCTAATTCAACTAATAATTTATCGTTAAAATCAGATTTAATATCTATGAGTAAATAGAACTCATTTTCCAAATCGCAATGAAAATCCAACCTACCTTCACCAAACGCCGACATTTTAACGTCTCCTTTAAGCGCAAAGCCCTTATCAATCTCAATTTGACCTATTGTTGCGTCAGTTGGAGCAAACTTTATTTCAGCATTTTTTAAAGAAAAATCATCAGGGAAAATATCTTTTATCTTTAATCCAAAGCCATCTCTAAGCATTGAAGTAAGATCGTTCAGAGTCATCTCTGTTC
>JAOZTL010000366.1 GCA_029942205.1 Bacteroidales bacterium
CCCGATAATTTTTATGCCCTCGATAAAATTGCCAAACTTTACATAAAAGTAAAATTATATAATAAAGCTAGTACAACTTATAATATTTTAAGTCGTCTTTATCCTGAAAATCCTTATTATTTGCGACAGATTGGCTATTGTTATATAAAGCAAAAAGCAGGAGGTTTTGCCTTACAATATTATCAGAAAGCTTATGATTTAGATAGCACCAATATTCAAAGTATAAAAAAAATGGCAAGTTTTTGGCTCAGAGCTAGTAAGTACGACAAATGCTTGCAGGTTGCCAAGCAAGGAATTTTGGTAGATTCAACAGTTAGTGAATTTCACCGCTTAAAAGGAATGGCTCATTTTTCAAAAAATCATAATTTTTTGGCTATTCCAGAATTTTTAAAATGTATTGAACTGGGTGATTCTACTCTCGAAATTGTTAAATTTACTGGAATAGCCTACCATATTGCAAGAAAGTATGATAAAGCCTACGATTATTTAATTTCAGCTTACGACCAAGATTCTATTACTGACCATACAATTCCATTATATTTAGCTCGAAATTATTTAGCACTCGATAGTTTTGCAATCAGTTTAGATTTCTTTGAAAAAACATTAAAAATATTGACTCCTCCAAAATATACAATGTACAATATTTACAGAGATATGGCACTTGCTTATACTGGAAATGAGGAAAATAGCAAGGCACTTGAAATGTATAATAAGAAAAATAAAACACTAGGAAATTATATAAATATTTCTGATTATTACTCAATGGCTTTGCTTTACGACAAATTGCAAAACTCCAAAAAAGCAATTGAGTATTTTGATATTTATCTGAATAAAAGCGAAGGAAAAACACTAAGCGAATCAGCTAGAGCTAGATACAATTATGCTGAAAGCAGAAGAAATAGATTGAAAGAAGAGGCGCACATGAAACAATAAAATTCTAAATCTGAAAATTGACAGCCTCGCTCAAAGCGACACCGCCAATTTTTAGATTTAGAATTTTATTCCTGCTCTCTATGTCTGAGCTTAACTTTCAAATCATATTTTTCTTCCAAGTATTTTTTTAATCTTTCACCGCTATAAACCGAACGGTGCTGACCGCCTGTACATCCAAAATTTATCATCAGATTGGTAAATTTTCTGTTCATGTATTTTTGTACCGATTTGTCAACAATTGAAAAAATATCAGCCAAAAACTCTTGCATTTCCTCCTTTTTGTCAAGAAAATCGATAACGGCTTTGTCCATTCCAGTTATTTTTTTGTACTCCTCAAAACGCCCTGGATTTGGCAGGGAGCGACAATCAAAAACAAAACCGCCACCGTTTCCTGTCTCATCAATTGGAATTCCTTTTTTGTACGAAAAGCTGTTGATATGAACCGTTAGTTTTTCGAGTTCAGCGCCAATTTGTTTTAGTTTTTCCGATTTTGTAATTGCTTCAAGTGCTTTTGTTAATGTAGGAACTTCAATTGGCAAGTTTACATTTTTAAGCAGCCATTCCAGATTTGTTATTGCAAACGGAATGCTCTTTAAAAAATGCAATTTACGCTCGTAAAAACCTCTAAAACCATAAGCGCCCATGGCTTGCATTATTCTAATATAGACAAAACCATGATAATATTGCTTGAATTTTTCTTTGTCTAGTTTTATGTATTTTGAAGTCTCGTTAATGTAATATTCTAAGAATTCAATTCTTAAATTTTGTGGAATTGCTGCCTTTCCGTCGTACAAGAGCGAAGCCAAATCATATTGCAAAGCACCTTTTCTACCTCCTTGGTAATCAATGAAATAAGGCTTGTTGTTTTTAATCATTACGTTACGTGACTGAAAATCACGGTACAAGAAAAAATCAGAATCGGCTTGGAGAAGATAATCGGAAAATTTGTGAAAATCGTTTTCAAGTTCTTGCTCATCAAAAAAGATATTTGCCAGTTTTAGGAAATAATATTTAAAATAGTGCAAATCCCACATCATTGATTGTTTGTCGAATGAAAAGCGAGGATAAGATTTTGAGTAATCTAAACCTTCAGAGCCATTAATCTGAAATTTAGGCATTTCTCTAATTACTTTCTTGTAAGTTTCAATTAGTTCTTCGTTAAAATCGTAATCAATTCTAATTTTAGAAAGCAATGAAAAGAGCGTTTCGTCGCCTAAGTCTTCTTGTAAATAAATATGATTCTCTAAATCTTGGGCATAAATCTCAGGAACATTCAAATCTTTGTTTTTGAAATGTTTAGAGAATTCTATAAAAGCAATATTTTCTTTTAAATCTTCATTAAATGAACCTATAATTGTTTTATTTTCCGACCAAATTCTGTAATATTCTCTGTTTGAGCCTGATTTTGGCAATAATTCAATTTTTTGAACTTTCTCGTTTGCCCAAGTTTTAAATAATGTTTTGAGTTTATTTTCTTTTTCTACTTGATTCATTTATTTGTAATGTTTTATATATTAAAAAAAGCAGCTTAAGTATTTTAAGCTACTTTATATATTATTTTCTTTAATCTACAATCATCAATCTACAATCATCAATTAACCGTTTTTACAGGTCTGAAACCATAATTGTAATAGCCAATAACGGGATAACTAAAATCACGGTAAGTTACTCTTAGTTTGTTTGTTATCTCAAAGAAAGAACCTCCACGCAATACTTTTGCACTTCCAGATGAAGGACCTTTGGGCGATAATTTGGGACTGCGACTGTAATAATTTTTCTCGTGCCAATCGTTTACCCATTCCCATACATTTCCGGTCATATCGTAAACGCCTAATTTATTTGCCCCTTTTGCACCCACTCTCATGGTCGATTTTGAATTGTCATAATACCACGCAACCGCTTTGGGACTATTACTTCCTGAAAAAGTGTATTTTTTCTTGGACTTTAAACCGCCTTGTGCTACATATTCCCATTCTGCTTCGCTAGGTAAGCGTAAATTTTTGAAATTACAATATTCTGTTGCTCCATACCAAGATACGTAAATAACAGGGTGTTTTTCATAACCCTCGTGTGCTTTCCACTCATTGCCATCAAAAGTAACGCCCCAGTCGTCGGTATATATCATGGCTTGTCCTTTATTTTTACCCGATTTTACGACATCACTTCCATAATCATTTAAAAATTTTGCATATTGTTCATTGGTAACTTCATATTTTGAAATGTAAAAACTTTCAAGCTTTACTGCATGAATAGGACTTTCGTCACCACTACCTTTGCTCGAGCCCATATCAAAAGTTCCACCTTCAATGTATCTAAAACCAGGAGGTGCTTTTAGCTGAAATTTTTGTTCTTTTTCAAGCAAACGGAACATCCTTTTGGCCTCCGTAATATGTTTTCCACGTGGGTAAGTGTCAATATATTTTTTGTATTCCTTAATTTTTTCAGTTCTAACGGCTCTTTGCCAAATAGGCTCTTCATTTGCAACCCATCTTTTATGAGCCTCGTCTTCAAGCTTTTTTATAATTGCTTTTGCATTTTTTGTATGAATAGCACGAGGGAAATTTTTCAAGTAAACTTTTAAACTATCAATAGAATTTTCTTTTTTTGCTTTTTCAAAAGCGTCATTATCCTTTTTGCGTTTTGCAATTATCGCTTTTATTTTTTCAATTTTAACATTCGCTTCTTCAATGAATAAACCGTCTCTATTCTTTTTTATGTATAATTCAAAAGCACCAATAGTATTTTCTTTTTTTGCCAATTCAAAAGCGTCTTTATCTAATTGCTTTAAGATTTTAATTTGCTCATTGGCTTCGTTCACGTAAATACCTTTGGGAAATTCCTCTTTATAAGCTTCAAAAGAAGAAACCTTAGCCCGTTTTTTTGCTAAATTAAAGGCTTTTTCATCAGCCATAACTAAGGTTGAATCCATTTGACCTGTTAAAAAAACTACCCCTTCATTTGCTTCAGAAACATATTTTCCATCAGGATATTCTGAAACATATTTTTTATAGCCTTCAATTGATTTGTCGGTTCTAACTGCACTTATGGCATTTTCTTCGTCAATTTTATCTTTAAGGTTAAATGAAATGCTTTGTTTATCGAAACGTGATTTTAATTCAGCATTTTTGGTTTCTGTAAATTTGTATTTTTTTTCTGTTACCAGAAATTCATATTTACCACTCGCTAAATTGAGGGTTATAGCTTTATTAGCGTCTAATTCTATTTTTTCATTGCTATAGCTAAGTGTAACAGCTACG
>JAOZTL010000367.1 GCA_029942205.1 Bacteroidales bacterium
GATTTATTTTTAGATGCTTTACACGAATTATATTTAAGACAATCGATTTCAAAAAATATTACTATAAAAGGTTATATTCAGGTATTTAAAATTATTTTTATTTTAGTTGCTATAATACTTATTATATCTATTATTCTTGATAAAAAACCAGGAGCAATTTTCGCTGGACTTGGAGCTATTGCTGCTGTTTTATTATTAATATTTAAAGATACAATTCTTGGTTTTATGGCAAGTATTCAGCTTTCTGCTTACAAAATGGTGCGTCCAGGAGATTGGATTGCTATGCCAAGTAGCAATGCTGACGGAACGGTACTGGATATTTCGCTTACAACGGTGAAAGTTCAAAACTGGGATAAAACGATAACTACTATTCCTACTTATAAAATGGTGAGTAATTCGTTTATCAATTGGCGTGGAATGGAAGAATCAGGCGGGCGACGAATTAAGCGATCATTACTTATTGACGTGAATGGTGTCCAATTTTGTGATGATGCGATGTTGGAACGCTTTGGAAAAATATATTTATTAAAAGATTATATTGCAGAAAAAAGAAATGAATTGACTTTGTTCAATTCAAAATTAGATATAAATAGCGAAATAATTGTAAATACACGGCGATTGACAAATATTGGTATTTTTAGAAAGTATACAGAGCTTTTCTTGAAACAGAATAAACAATTAAATCAAGAAATGACTTTTCTTGTTCGACAATTACAAGCAACGCCAAATGGGTTACCTTTAGAGATTTATGTATTTTCTAGCGATCAGCGATGGGCTTTCTTAGAAGGGATACAAGCAGATATTTTCGATCATTTGTTTGCTGCATTACCTGAATTTGGACTACAACTTTATCAAGCACCTACGGGAAGTGATATTCGTGAAGTTCTTAATAGTTTGAATTATTCAAAATAAAGTATTAAAGGAAAAAAATAAAAAAGAGGCAATTACCTCTTTTTTATTTAAAATATATTTTCGTACTATTTTTATCATATTATTCGACGAACCAGCTCTGCCATGCTTAATACTTCAGCAAATTCGTCGTGAAGGTTGGCAAGAGAAATTTGATGAACCAATTCTGAATCGTGCCACATACTTTCGGTGTCTTTAATATTGAATGTAGCTGTACAGTCTGAAAGAACAAAAGTATTGTAGCCAAGATTTCCAGCCATTCTAGCAGTGGTTGATACGCAATGATTTGTTGTTAGACCTGCTATAACTAAATGGTTATAATTATTGTCTTTTAGATATTTATCTAAATCAGTGCCTATAAATGCACTATTGACATTTTTAGCAAATATTTTTTCATTATTTAAAGGCTCAAAATCTTCTTTAAATGCATTACCTGAACTTTTGGGATGGAGGAGAGAGTGCTCATTTATCGAATCATGTCGGCTATGTATTACTTCAAAATCTTCTTTACGCCACCATTCTAGTAATTTTAGTGTGTTATATTCTAAATTTGGATTGTTGCGATTTCCGCCCCAGTTTTGGTAATTATCAAATGCTTTTTGCATATCCATAATCAATAAAACGATTTTTTCCCCTTTCAAGCTATTCATTGTGCGAAATTTTAATTAATTTAAAAAAAATAGATACAAAAAGCAGACCTTTAATTATTATTTTTTACGTCTAGATCGTGTTTTTTGAAGTTTTTTGAGTATTTGATGATCGTATTTCGTTAAGTTATTGGGTATTTTATACTTTAGAGATAAATATAGGTCACCTAGTATTTCATGATTATCATAATCAGGCATGCCCATTCCTTTTAATCTTAGTGATTTCCCATATTCGATAGCTGCTGGTATATCAATGGTTACTTCTCCTTTAGGAGCTTGTAATTTTACTTTTCCTCCAGTCATTGCAGTGAAAATGTCTATGTAAGCTTCTCTATGTAAGTCGACTCCATCTATTTGATAATAGGGATTATCTGCGATGACGATACGAATGTATAAATCTCCACGTTCGCCTTTTGTTTCGGAAACTTTACCATGACCGCTAATTTTTAAAATTTGCTCATTTCTTATACCTGGTTTTATTTTCAGACGTAATTTTTCACCATTAATGGTCAGGATACGCGACGAACCATCGTAAACTTCTTGTAAATCAATCGTTATTTTTCCCCGAACATCTTCGCCTACAGTACTTTTTGAATGTTTATTTTTTTTATTGAAAATTTGATTGAAAAAATCAGAGAAACTGTCATCATATTTTCCACTCGAAACGTCTTCATAAGCCTCTTCAAAAATATCTTCTCGAGTTGTTTTCTTTTGAGTTGTTTTTTGTGAAGCTTTTTTAGTACTTTTTTTTCGTGTAGTCTTTTTTCGTGTTGTTTTTTTCTGCGAAGCTTTTGCTTTACTTCCCATAAAACTCTCAAATTTAGTTCGTTTGGCATCATCGCTTAGTACAGCATAAGCTTCTGCTATTTCTTTAAATTTTTCTTCCGATTTTTTGTCTCCCTGATTTCTATCAGGATGGTACTGCATAGCTAGTTTGCGGTATGCTTTTTTTATTTCGGTTTCGTCAGCATTCCGACTAATTTCTAGAATTTTATAATAGTCTTTAAAAACCATTTTCAATATAGATGAAATAAGTACTTAGATTAATTTTTTTGTTTTCTTTAGTTAAATCATTGATTTATAGAATCATTTTTTTTGTAATTTGTGATTGAAAATCATTGCTTCAAAATAAAAACAAAAAAAACAAAAAAAAACAAAATAAAAAATAGCTTTCTAGTTGTAATATAAACTAAAATTCTGTATTTTTGCTTTCAGTTTATAAGTAAAAGGAGTGAAAAAAAATAAATTTATAACTAAGAAAAATTATGGAAGCTAATTTTCAGTTAGATGAATTAGATAAAAAGATTCTTGCATTGGTTTCTAAAAATGCACGTATTCCTTACCTCGAAGTGGCAAGGGCATGTAACGTTTCAGGAGCAGCTATTCATCAGCGGATGCAGCGATTGATTGATGCTCAGGTGATTACTGGTTCTGAATTTATTCTTAGTCCTCAAAAAATAGGCTATCATACTTGTGCTTACATTGGTATTTTTTTAGAACGAGCAAGCATGTACGATCACATTGTGGAACAGCTTAGTTTGATACCCGAAATTGTTGAATGTCATTATACTACAGGCGATTATGCTATTTTTATAAAAGTGTATACTAAAAATAATCAGCACTTAAAACGAATTTTAGTAGATAAATTGCAAATTATAGAAGGTATTGCACGTACAGAAACCTTTGTATCTTTAGAAGAACGATTTCGTCGTCAGCTTCCTATCGAAATTATTGATGGAAAAATAGAAGACTGATTTTAAGTCATATTAGCAATATTAAATTCTTAGACACTTAAAATCAGCCTTTTATTTCAGCTGATTAACAGGGTTTACTTATTTACTGAGTTTCAGCAGCTACTTGTTCTTTTAATTTTAGATCAGTATTCTCTTTTTTTAGTCTTTCCAGTTGATTTCTTAGGCTTGTAAGATCATCAAGTGCTATTTTATATTTTTTTGTTAATTCTTTTAATCCTGCTTGAAGTTTTTCTGTATTTTCTTCTTTTTGTTTTACCATAGTTTGGTAAGATTTTATCTGTTCTTGCTTCTGTTTATTTTCATCCAAAGCTACATCTAACAAGTTGTTTGCTTTTTCTAGATTTTGTGCTAAAACATTTTTTTGTTCTGTCCAGAATTGTAATTGTTTTTCGTAATTTTCTTGTGCTTGTGTTAAGTTTGATATGTTTAATTCTTTTTGAGCAATTTGTATTTTTAATTCTGCTTCTTTTTTTGTTCTTTCTGCCCTGCTTAGTCTACGATTATTTTCTAATTCAGATAATTCTGTTTCTAAGTTGATTTTTTTTTGTTTATATTCAGACATAGAGCTTGAATCAGTTGATATTTTGTCTCGTAAATTTTGAATTTGATTTTCATTATTATCAATTTCTTCAGTCAATGATGCTATACCATATTCATTTCGGATGCGATATAAATTCATGAAAGAGCTGTCTGTTTTTGAAAAATATAGACCAAAAACATGTCGATTTTCATCCACTATTTTTGCAATAATTCCTATTTTCTCTAAAGCTTCTGTTTTTGAAAAATCTGCTTGATTGGTGTAATTTAATACTTCGGTAATAACTTTCATTTGTAACTCTTTGTTTTTCATGTCATTATT
>JAOZTL010000368.1 GCA_029942205.1 Bacteroidales bacterium
AGCTATATTTTTGATTAATGGATCATTTTATAGGATTAAAACGCATGCAGTTGTGGATTAGTATTTTTATGTATTAAATTAAGCTTTTTTAACAAATTAAGTCTTCGAGCGATTTGATTTTTTGCTTCTGCACTTGTTGAAAAATATTGCAATCAATGACTTATCGAAAAGAAAATATCCAATTCTGTATCATGATAAATTGCTAGGAGTTACAAAATAGCGTAAGCAATATCATAGGTAGAAGACCTTTTCACCAGCTTCGATTGTGATTTCCAGAATATTTTCGACAGGAATGTGTGGGCATACAAAGTCGGGATTGTAGGCACAGGAGGGATTATGCGCCATGTTGAAATCAACGATCCATGTTGTTTCGTTTCGTTTATCCGATTCGTTTAGATTAATGTATCGTCCTGCGCCATAAGTCTGATTACCACTGGTTTTATCTTTCAGTGGCAACCATAATTTTGATGAACTCGCCAAATGTTTGTAAGCAGTTAGCGAAAATGTTTGTTCGTTAATTTCAAAATGGAACGCACCCCAACGAATATAATTCTGGCTACGTCCCATGTTATCAGGCACTTTTATGTTTTCTTTATTTTTAAATTCGAGCAGAGGCAATTCAAAATAATATCGTTCATCAAAAGGGAAGTATTTTAGCCCTGTGAAGGTAAAGCGCTCCCATTTTTTGATTGGCGACGAATAATTATCTTTAAAGAATGAATCTCTTTCTGTTCGTGTTTTTTGTATTTTCTCACTTCGTTTTTGCATTATCTTTTGCTTTGAATTGAAAAAAATCGTATGCAGCGTAATTATAGGTATTTTTTCGGGAATAAATTAAGAAATAAATTCCTATTAAAATGACAGGAATACTTAGATATTGCCCCATGTTAAGTGTCAAATTAGCCTCAAAAGCGGTTTGATCCGATTTAAAAAATTCGATAATAAAACGAGCGATAAATACCGAACTCATAAAAAAACCGAAGAGTAAACCTTTGTGATCTTTGGCATTTGTGCGCCAATACATCCACGTCATTATGATAAAAATCAGCAAGTAAGCAAGCGATTCGTACAATTGAGCGGGATGTCGGGGCATGCCGTCGTTTAGTCGGCTGAAAATAAAGCCCCAGGAACTGTCTGTTGGTATTCCTACTATTTCGTGATTAAGCAAGTTGCCAAGTCTAATAAAAGCACCACCAAGCGGAACTGCGACAGCCATGCGGTCTAAAAGCCAGAGGGTAGGTGTTTTTAGTAAGTATTTGGAAACCAGCCATAATGCAATGAGAATACCGATAACTGCACCGTGACTAGCAAGTCCACCGTGCCAGATTTTTAGAATTTCGGATGGGTGTTGCGAATAATAGCCCCATTCGTAGAAGAAAACATGTCCAAAACGTGCGCCTAGTACCGTTCCTACGATCATGAAGGTGAGAATATCAGCCAATTTTTCGTCATCCAATTTTTCTTTCTGAAACATTTTGTATAAATGCCAATAGCCTAAAATAAAGCCCATTGCGAATAAAAGTCCGTACCAACGGATGGTTAATGGTCCTAGTGTGAAAATATCTGGATCTACAGTCCAATGTACTATTAATAGTTGAAACATAATGTGTTAGTGTTTTATTTTATGATAAGTAAGTGGGTAAGTGATTGCATGAAAATTCGAGGCAAATATAGACAAAAAAACAGAATTCATACTTCATCTGTTTTATTATTTTGGACTAAGGTTTTTGATCTTTTTGGGCGGGTTTATTTTTTTTTATGTAGCATTCTCGTTTTTAAGTTTAATATAGTGGATTTATTGAAGGAGTAATGATAAAAAAAGTCTGTCTTGTTTGATAAATTAAAAAACAGTAAAGACAGACTTTTTTAGTTAAGTAAGTTTGAAGGCTTGAGTTTATTTATTTAAAACTTAAATCCAAGTGTGATGATGAATTTACTTGCTTGATTAGTCAAATCAGCCACCAGTTGGGTTTGATCCTCTGTTTCGTACAGAAAATCGTTACCTGATGATGTGGTGTAGGTATAAGCAAAATCGAAAAAGAAATATTCGCTATTTAGCCCTAAACCAGCAGCATACGATTCTACGTCGGCAAGTACGGTTTCGTTATTGTATGGCGAAGTGTAGATACTGTACCCTGTACGTAGTTTTAGTGGACCTAAAAGCACTTCAGCACCAGCACGTATACTATGCGATTGTCCGAAAAGCTGCTGAATGGCTTCATTTTCGTTCTCGAAAGTGTATTGGTCAGCATGCATGCGCATTTGATTGTAATCGGCATATTCGTAATCGATACTGAAAAGCCCCACACTGCGAACAATAACGGCTACACTACCGATTGCTTTTAGTGGCGAAGTTATTTCGTAGTTAAACTCGTTGATGTCCGATTCTGCGGTAAATTCAGTTGCGCCATCATTTGCTGGCGAGTTAATAAATTCGGTGCTTACAGAATTGAAAAATTCTTCTTTTAATTGATAAAAAGTAGGTGTATGAATAGCCGCACCAATTCGGATCATGTCCATTGGGCGATAAATCATTCCAAATTTGAAATTTAGACCTACACCAGAGGTTTTCAGCTCTTCGTAATATGAAAACGAATGCATCCAGTCGGAAATGTTATTTTCGTCCGTTTCGGTGTGCGTGGTACGTTTTGTCATTTGTATATCTTGAATGCCAAGCGTTGCGCCTACGTAAAGCATGTCATCATAATTTCCTGCAAAAGTAAAGGCATATTCGCCAATTCTTCCAAATGTTTCGATTGTTTTACTTTGTGTTTGTCCGTAGGCATTTTCCCAATCGTGGTAATAATTGTACAAACCGTCAGACAATGTGTCTATGGCATAACTGTCCCATGCAAGCCATTCGGGATCGTATAAATTATCGGGATGGATGCCATGCGAATTTCCGATGAATAGATCGAGCATTGAATTGTCAGGATTTGTACCTTTGATGTGTGTGCGTGATTGAAAATCTTTAATTCGATTGTAAGTCATTCCAAAATTGATATTTTTCCATCCGTTTTGAATTTCACCACCGCCGTAGCTAGCAACTAATCCGATATTATTAAAATGAAAACCATACCTATAGTCTTCTATCGTAGTGCCTAAGTAGTCTGCTGATGCTTGGTTGTACGAAATGCTTGGAGAAAAAGTAACTTCAGAACTTCTGTACAAGGCAAGTCCTGCCGGGTTGGTGCTTTGTACCGATTGGTTGGCTCCAAGTGCGCCAAATGCCCCGCCCATACTCATGTAACGAGCTGTTCCACCATGAAATGTACGTGAAAAAAGCAAGGCATCCGATTCGTTTTGTGCAAATGTTACCAGATTACTGAGTAATATAAAGCTAAATATACTGAATATTTTTTTCATATTTATTTTTTATAAGTTGTTTAAATTTGTTTCGTTTGCGTGAGTTGTTTTTATTAATTTATGCAGATCGAAAATTATTTAAAAAAAGTTTAATGATTGATTTTGCAAGTAAGGTCGAAGATTTAATTCTTTTGATAATGCAAAAGGTCTAAATTTATAGACCTTTTGCATTAATTTTAATTGTCAAATATATCGAATGTAAGATTTAATTTCTTGACGAACGGCTTTTTGAGCTTTTTGATGAACTAGAAGATGATCTGCTTGATCCACTAGATCCACTAGATTTGCTAGATCTTGATGAACTTCGTGTGCTACTTGAGCGGTTTGATGAATTAGAAGAGCTGCGTGTGCTGCTCGATTTGTTCTTATTTGATGATCTATTCGTGTTAGTTGATCGGTTATTATTCGAGTTCGAGTTTGATCGGTTTGTGTTAGTCGATCGGTTATTATTCGAGTTCGAGTTTGATCGGTTTGTGTTTGTCGATCGGTTATTGTTTGTATTTGACGATCTGTTCGTGTTTGTGTTTGTATTTGATCGATTGGTGTTCGTATTTGTACTGTTGTAATTGCTTGAACGGTTGCTATTGTTGCGAGTTCCGTTATAGTTTGACGATCGATTGGTGTTGGAGTTTCTATTATTCGTTGTTGAGTAGTTGCTTGATTTAGTGGAAACTGTGCGTGTTCCTGTTCCTCTGTATCTATTTGAACTGCTGCGATGTCCGTAAGTCCGTGATCGGTTATTGGTGCTGGCATAGGAGCTTTTATATGCATCGCTATAATTATTATATCCATAATATATAC
>JAOZTL010000369.1 GCA_029942205.1 Bacteroidales bacterium
TGAACTTCCCTTTGAAGTAAGTGTTTTGTTGTCTATTTTTGTTATTCTAGTTATTACTAATGCCATTAATTTGATTGATGGCATTGACGGTTTAGCATCACTCATCGGGACAATTATTTCGGTATCCTTTGGTGTTTGGTTTCTTTTGGTAGAGCGGTATGAGTATGCTATCGTGGCATTTGCTTTAGTGGGCGGATTGATTGCTTTCTGGATATACAATGTTTATGGCACGACCAACAAAATATTTATGGGCGATACAGGCTCGCTGGTCATAGGGCTTATTGTGTCTGTTCTTGTCATTTGGTTTAATGAAGTAAACCTAGATACCGATCAAGCCTATTACGTGCAAGCCGCTCCGTCTGTCTCATTCGGTATACTTATCGTTCCGCTAGGCGATATGCTACGTGTGATGTTGGTGCGCTTGATGCACGCACGCCCAATGTTTAGGGCAGACAAAAACCACATGCACCACCAGCTCTTGCGGCTACGCATGCCACAGCGACGAGTAATGTGGATAATGGCACTAGTGAATGTGCTATTCGTTATTTTTGTGTTTATCATCAACCGATACATTAGCATCCGACGTATGCTACTCCTTATTTTGGTGTTAGCCATGGTATTATCCTACGTCCCTCCAATTATTCTATGGCTACGAAAGAAAAAAGCTCGTAAATATAAAAATAGAAAAAATCTTTGACTGATGCATACTGAATTGCTGTTATAATTGTGATTTAGAAAATGAATTATTTTTTGTTTTTATTCATAAAATTCTTGCATAGCCTGTGTTATGGAATAATTTTATGCCTGAAAATAGGCAGAAAAGAAACGTTTTAAATTCATAATTATGATAGCATTTCAGTATAAATTAATAATCACCGTACCAATTGCTTTTAAAGGACGATCAATACCTCGCAGCATCCACAGGATCTTTAAGCATCTAAATTCACAATAAAGCAGATATAAAGTAATTTAATCTTATCAAAATAAGTCTACGATTTACACCAAAAATATCCCAAAAAAACCACGCTTTGTGCTTCCCTTATTTATGGCAAAACACTCCGTGTTTATTTCACTAAAAAATAAGTTTAACACCAGCAATTTCTCTGAAAATACGAGCTGGTAAAAAACTTTTTGAGAGAGTCTGTATTTTAAGCTATTTTAAAGCTATTCTTTTCTGCTTGCGAAGTCTTTTTAGCTAAAGAGTAGTATCCTTGAAGTAATAGCGGATTGGTTTAAAGTGACTGCGGATTGGTTTGAACACACACGATGTTGCTTTAAACAACTAGCGTATCAGTTTGAAGTACTTGCGCATTTCGTTGAAGTTATGCGAAGCTGAAAAAAAGTAATCGAAAACACTATAAAATCTATACGAATCCCAAATTAGGGGTGTTCAAACCAATCCGCAGTCACTTTTATGGGGTTTCGGGTGTGTTTTTTTCGGAGGCGGGTGTGTTCAAACCAGATACGGGTGTGTTTCATCGGGTTTCGGGTAACATTTTTCGGGGGCGGATGTGTTTTTTTCGGGGGCGGATGCATCTCAAGCAATATGCTACTACTTTAAGTCTACTTCTGCCAATTTTAAACTACATTACGACAGCAATTAATCAGAAGCAGCAACGATTAAAAAAGAATCGCATATTTTCTTTTTGATAAGCGATTAATTGCAATTGTTTTGTATTCGTACATGAGCATCAGTAAGGTCGAAGACCTTTTTGATGTGGCTTACGCAACTAATCTAAAATTGTTGCAATAAGTAAGCTGTTGTGTATGCAAGTTTTTTCACAAGTGCCTAAGCAACATCTAAAAAAAATCGAAGATCTTAGACTTTTGAATATTATTTTGTATCTTGCACAATTGGTATAAATAATATCAACTAGATCAAAGACCTTAAGTTTAATCATTTTAACCACTTAACTACAAACAATTATGAGCAATTTTACTGATTCTATCAAACGCTTTCCCAAAGCATTTTGGGTAGCCAATGTGATGGAACTTTTTGAACGGTGGGCATGGTACGGCATGTTTGCTGTATTGGCCCTTTATTTGACCAAATCGACCGACGAAGGTGCACTTGGTTTTTCTCAAACCGAAAAAGGAAACATCATGGGACCTATTACCGCCATTTTGTATCTACTCCCCTTGATTACAGGAGCAATCTCCGACCGAATTGGCTACAAAAAAGTACTCATCGTGGCGTATGCCATCCTATCATCAGGTTATTTTCTGATGGGATCAGTTACTAGCTTCTGGGCTGTTTATATGGCTTTTCTTTGGTTAGCTATTGGTGCAGCATTATTTAAGCCCATCATTTCGGCAACCGTTGCCAAAACCACCACCGAAGAAAACTCATCCATCGGATTTGGTGTTTTTTATATGATGGTGAATATTGGCGGCTTTATTGGTCCTATTTTCTCTTCCAAACTGCGTGATGAATACGGATGGAATATTGTTTTCATCATGGCGGCTTCTGCTATTATTGTCAATATGTTGCTCCTTATTTTCTTTTTTAAAGAACCTGAACGAGAGAAAAACACCGAATCGATCAAAAAAACCATTACCGAGTCCTTAAAAAATGTATTCAAAGCACTATCAGACATGAAACTGACCGTTTTTCTGCTCATTATGGTCGGATTCTGGACAATGTTCAATCAATTATTCTATACTCTCCCAAATTTTATCGATCAATGGGTCGATTCTAGCGTTATTTACAATTCGCTTGCCGACATTTCGCCTGCACTAGCTGCTGCTATTGGTACTAAAAACGGAGATATTGCTCCAGAAATGCTCGTAAACCTCGATGCTGGCTTTATCATCCTGTTTCAGTTACTTATTTCGACTTTGGTGATGAAACTGAAACCAGTTAATGCCATTATTTCGGGTATTGTGGTAGTTTCCATCGGTATAGGAATTGCATTTATGGCAGATAATGCTTTTTATACTGTTTTAGGTATATTTATTTTTGCACTTGGCGAAATGGCGAGTTCGCCCAAATTCACCGAATATGTTGGGCGCATAGCACCACGCGACAAAGCTGCCTTGTATATGGGTACATCATTTTTGCCTATTTCACTAGGAAACTACATTGCAGGGATTTTGTCGGGAAGCGTATACGAAAAAATCTCCGATAAAGTAAGCTTATTGCAAACCGAAGTTGCCAAACGTGGCTTAGATATTCCCGAAATCTCTGATAATTTTACTCAAAACGACTATTTTGCTCATGCAGGGCAATTAATGGGAATGAGCCAGCAAGAACTGTCCGATTTTCTTTGGATTACGTACAATCCGTCTCAGATTTGGATCATGTTTAGTGCCATTGGCGTTATTACTATCATTGCTTTATTTTTATACGATCGTTTCTTGCTCAAGAATGAATAAGTTTTTTTGACCTTTTAACTCTACACTTTATACACCACAATCATCGTATGGCAACAATTGTCATACGATGATAAGATCTTCGATCTTTTTGATGTGGCTTACGCACTTGGTTAAATTGTGAATTATAAATTAAAACACAGATTTTCAACGACTTATCTTAAATAAATAATGCTTTTCAATTTTCTGTAAATCAAATATATACAAAAACTTAACGAACCATTGTCAATTCCTTAACACAACAAAAAGTTATTGGATGTTTTGAATAAATCGTACGAAAAACTTAGCCCATAAATAAAAAGAAGCCTAGCAAGAAGCTAATAAATCCAAGCAGAAAGCCCGAATATATTTCAGATGGCTCATGTGCTTCTAGCTGTATACGTGCCGATCCGATTAGCCCGCTGATGTATATTAAAACAACGAAGTATACCAAAATATCCACAAAATAGTATAAATGGATAAAAATGAGTGAACCAAGTAGCGAGCCTATTCCAGTAGTGTGTGCGCTAATTTTATATATCCTAGAAATAAGAAGAACGATAAAGATAACGATGGACGAAATGCTGAGAAAATAAATAATCAGTTCGGGAACAGAAAAAGGTAAGCGCAACAATAAGATTATTCCAATAACAAAAGATACCGAACTTAAAGCAAGCGGAATAAAGCGGTCTTTGCGCTGGATTAATTCCATGTCGGGAATAAAGCGGAATGCTACCAGCATGTACACGCTACTGACAGGAAATAAGAAGGTAGAAAGCCAAATCAACAAATAAGTAATCTGTTGGGCTTTAGA
>JAOZTL010000370.1 GCA_029942205.1 Bacteroidales bacterium
CTTTTCTTAAATAAAATTAAGAATGAGTAAAGTCACTACTTTTTTACGCTATCAGTTTATTTACTACAATAATTATTCATAAAAACCAAGAATATAAACTTACATAAACATTAAGATCCTGTACCTTTACTTAAAGAAAAAAATACACATCCACATTATCCTAAATGAAAAATAAATGAAAAATATTTACTTATTTTTTTGTGAATTTAAAAAAATGGCATATATTTAGTGTTTAAACTCACAGAAAAGATATATTCAATAAAACCGACATTATTAAATCAGATTCTGTTTAAAAACAGGATATTAACAAAAAAGGACAACAAATGAAAATACTACGAAAAAGTGCAATGATATTCATTCTTTTCATAATTACGACAGGCACTTATGCGCAGGTAGAAAAATATCAAGCTGCTTATATATTCAATTTTGCTCAATATGTACAATGGCCTAAAACTTACCAATCAACAAATTTTGTGATTGGCGTATTGGGAAATAATGCCAAAATAACAACAGAACTAAAAAAGATAGCAAAACGTAAAAGAATTAAAGGCAAAAAAATTGAAATAAAAGTATTTAGTAGTACGTCAAGAATAAGTAAATGTCATATTTTATTTATTCCCACCTCTAATAGCAAATACATAAGAACTACATTTAGCAAAATAGGCGTTAGTAATACGTTGGTAATAACACACAAAGAAGGAGTCATCCGACAAGGCTCTGCGATCAATTTTGTATTACGAAAGAGCAAACTTCGATTTGAATTGAGCAAAAAAAATGCAAAAAAGCAAAAACTTAAAGTAAGTCCAACCTTACAGAAACTAGCAATAAAAACCTATTGATATAAAAAAAATAACATGACCATTAAACTAACTATTAGACAACGAATGCTAATGGCTTTCGGAACAGTAGCTCTGATTGTATTTATCAGTTACATTATTGTATTTTTCACACTACTCAATAATCGACAAATTTCGGAAAGAAACATAACTGTCTACAATCCTTCAGTTGCAAAAATAAACAAACTGTATAGCCTAATTAATAACTCACGCATGCTCACCCAAAGTTGGGTGCTCGATGTAATTATGGACAGCCCCGACAAAGTTCAATTAAAAAAAATACACATAGAAACATATCCATCCCTCAAAAAAGAAATGAGCGAATTGATGAGTGAATGGAAAGAATCAGACAAACAAATGCTTGATTCTATTTTTATCAACATCAACGATTTGGTTTTTTCCCAACAAGAAGAAATAATGACTTCACTCCATTCTTTTGAAAGTTATGCTGATCCAGATATTGTATTTTTCATCAATCCCTTGGTAGGAGAAGATGGCGATTTAACTCTTTATACACAAGAAGTATTAACCCAAATCAATGATTTGTCGAAGAAAATAGGACAAAATCAAACCGATGGAAACAAACAAATGATCGATTCCTTCGATGATTTTCAATTATTCATCATCATTACGTCATTGATATTATTGGTAGGAGTCTTCTTTGTTGCATATTTTACCATAAAAAGCATTGTTGTTCCGTTAGAAATATTAAAACGAAATTTGTTGGCTAAAAGTGAAGGGGATTTTGCCCAAGCAGAGCTAATCGAAAGAGATGACGAGATTGGAGCGATGACAAGTGCTCTTTCTACCATGTCTACAAATATTACAGAAATTGTAAATACCATCAAAGCAAGTGCCATAAGCCTTACAGGAAACAGTACAGAACTTGCAAGCTCGGCTGTTTCCATAGCAGAAGGAGCTGCACAACAAGCCAGCTCTACCGAAGAAGTGTCTACTTCGATGGAAGAAATAACAGCAAGTATCGAACAAAATTCATCAAATGCGCAACATACCGAAAAACTCACAGAAAAGTTATCACAAAGCGTAATGATTATCAGTAAATCGGTGGACAATACCAATACTGCCATGCAGGATATTATCGACAAAACATTGATTATTAATGATATTGCCGAACGCATAGACTTGTTAGCAATCAATGCATCCATAGAGGCGGCACGAGCTGGCGAATATGGAAAAGGATTTTCTGTAGTGGCTAGCGAGATTCGCAAGTTGGCAGAGAATAGTCAAAATGCTGCAAATAGTATTGATGAAGTATCACAATCAAGCGTATCAACTGCCGAACGATCGAGCAAATTACTCAAAGGCTTGATTCCTGATATTGAAAACACACTGTCTCGAGTAAAAGAAATCACCTCCGCCAGTCTCGAACAAAAATCGGGCATGGGTACAATCAATAGTTCCATCATGGAATTGTCGAATATTGCACAACACAATTCGGCTGCCTCCGAAAAGCTATCCAATAATTCTTCGGGATTACTTAGTCAAGCAGAAAAGATAGAAAACATCATTTCGTTCTTTAAAACAAAAGAATCGGTAGATAAAAAACAAACGAAGACAAAAAAAGAAGAGCTAGAAATATTGCTTCAAGCCTCGACGACAAAAGAAGTTTCTGATGAAAACGAAGAAATTATTCTTCCAGAACCAAGTAATTCCTCTAAAGCAAAAGGAACAACCATTAACATGGATACGGAAGAAGACGATAGTAATTTTGAGAAATTTTAGCTTGTTTTTTTTACTGACGTAATAAAAAAGGATGAATTGCAAGTAGCAATTCATCCTTTTTTGTTTTTAGTCGCATTATCTTTAAGCACTTTGTGTTACCAACGTGCCACGTAAGGTAGCCGAGGTGCAATCCAGTACTTTCACCTGCACATAGTCGCCAACAGCGGCATTGTGCCTATCAAAAATCACAACCTTATTCTGTGAGTTTCGCCCGTACAAGCGCTCGGCAGAGCGTTTCGATACTCCTTCGATCAGTACTTCAAACACTTTCCCGACATCACGTTGATTACTTTCTAGTGAGAGTTGGCTTTGAATTTCAATGATTTCTTGCAAACGAGCTCCTTTTGTTTCGTCGGGAACATCGTCGGGTAAATTGCGGTGTGCGAATGTATTGGGACGTTCCGAGTACTTGAACATGTACGAGTAATCAAATTTAGCCCACTTCATGAGCGAAACCGTTTCTTGGTGGTCGGCATCCATTTCGGAGCTAAAGCCCGTAATCATGTCAGTAGAAATGGCACAATCAGGAATGATTGCCCGAATAGACTTTATTCTGTCCATGTACCATTCACGTGTATAGCCACGCTTCATCAGCCCAAGCATGCGTGTGCTGCCCGACTGTACTGGCAAATGGATGTATTTACAAATATTTGGATATTTAGCGATGGTATGCAACACTTCGTCGGTCATGTCCTGTGGGTAAGAGGTAGAGAATCGGACACGAACCGCATTATCGAGTAACGCAATTTTTTCAAGTAATTGAGCAAAATTCATTTTCCCATTTTTCCAATTGTATTTATCCACGTTCTGCCCTATCACCGTTATTTCTTTGTATCCATCGTTGATGGCTTGTTTTATTTCGTTCAATATCGACTCTGGATCACGGCTTCGCTCCCGCCCTCGTGTGAATGGCACAACACAAAAGGCGCACATGTTATCGCAGCCTCGCATGATAGACACAAAAGCCGAAACACCGTTATTGTCTAAACGATTTGGCAGTAAATCGTCATAAGTTTCGCTTTTCGACAGCGCAACATCTACCGATTTCTTACCGCTTTTCACCTCAGTAAGTAATTGTGGTAAACGACGATACGCATCAGGTCCTACGACAAGATCTACGGATTTCTCTTCGTCCAGCAGTTTTTCTTTCAAGCGTTCTGCCATGCAACCCAAAATACCTACTTTGAGATTTTTATGTTTTTTTTCGTGTGTAAAAACATGCAATCGGTTTCGGATTCGCTGTTCT
The DNA here is from genome assembly GCA_029942205.1 of Bacteroidales bacterium. GTDB lineage: Bacteria > Bacteroidota > Bacteroidia > Bacteroidales > JAOZTL01 > JAOZTL01. The sequence goes on from JAOZTL010000370.1 coordinate 3,826, forward strand.
GCATTATCACGAATGGCACAGGTATTAATCAAAACAATTTCGGCTTGTTTGTAATCGAATGTTTGTTGATAACCATCATCATTCAGAATAGAAACAACCAATTCAGAATCCGCAACATTCATTTGGCAACCATAAGTTTCCAAATAAAATATGCCTTTAAGGTCTTCGTTCTTTTTATGTTGCTTTTGCTCTCGTGAAAAGACTGTCATAATCAATGATTTGTCGAAAAATAATTATAAACTTACATAATTACGTAAGCAACATCAAACAGCATGAAGTGCTTACTTCTTCTCTGGAATTTTAAAATTAATCGGATTTTTTATTTTTTGTTTCAA
>JAOZTL010000371.1 GCA_029942205.1 Bacteroidales bacterium
AGTGCAAAGAACGAAAAAAGCCATATTTTGGTGAGAATTTTGTTTATAAGTATTAAAATAAGAATCAAGTATTCGTGTGAAAAATGACACGTTCCTTTATTCAATCACCTGATTTATAAAAAAAATGGCACAAATACTCGTAAATGATTAAATTTCAACAACTAACAATATTTAAACATGAAAAAACATAAAATAACAATTCTATTTTTATTATTTATTAGCTTAGTTGTGTTGTCTAGTTTTATTTTACCGACAATTGAAAAAGAGCAAAAATATGCGAAACAATTAAAATATGACAAAGTAAGCCAGAATTACGTTTTTTGGTTTTTTTTACGCATACAAGTAGATGCTCGAAAAAAAGAATTTCGCATTAGTGGACCAGCCTCTCGTGCAACTTCAGGAACGGTGCGAGATTTTGAAAAATCGTTATGGAATGGTATTTCGCATCGTCAGATAGCGATAGGACCATTTACAAATTACGATGAAGCCGAAAATGCCAGATTATTGTATCAGCGAAATAAAGAAAAAGTAATGTTTCGGAAAAGTGAAAATGCACCCGAGGAGTTAAACTGGTTTTTGATTACGTTTCGGTACCTGAAGCGAGCCAGAGCATACCGATTAGAGCCAATGCCTGCTCGTTTGGCCACAGGGAGTGCAAACAATTTTGTGGACGCTCTTTATGAGGGGCTTGCTTTTAGCAATCTTGTTATTGGTCCTTTTTGGGATTATCAAGCAGCAGAAGAGGCAAAAAAAATGTATAGAAAAAACGAATAAAATAAATTATAGTGGCTTTATTTAAAAAAAATATTGTTAAATATAGTCAATTTGAATAAACGTTTGCTTTATCATCAAATTAATGTGTCATTTCTAGAAACTAAATAGAACGAGACATACTCATATTGCTGCAACAAGGGAAATAATAAAATTTCTACTGAATAAATTTATTATTTTTTTAAAAAACCTTGCTTGATTTCTAAAAGGTTTTGTATCTTTACCATAAATATTTTCACCATGAGACTTATTTTCTGTTAGTTATATCTTGCGAAAATAAGTTTTTTTGTATCCACTTATATTTTAGATGATTAAAAAATTATCATGTAGTTCTCTTTATGAAGTTAAAAGCAATGTTTTTTAGGCTGAAATTTGCTAATTTTTTTTCTACAAAATCTTTTGTCTAATATCAGTGTCAAAGAAGAGATAATGTACTAATAATCAACTAATATTAACTTGTTAAAGTAGGAGTAGAGTTTAAATAATAAAGACTGTTGAATATTTTGGTCTTGGTTTTGTGTCAGCAAAATAATAGTTGAACTGCACTGCAAAAAAAAAAACGGCTAAAATCAAAAGCAAATTAAAGGCACAATATTTTATTTTACAATAGACTAAAAATTACAATGTGATGAAACAAAAACCATTAGATTTCTTATTAGAAAATATTAATGAAGACGTAAAATCAATTAATTTTTTAAGAGCAAAAACTTTAGTTGTTGCTTTAGTTACTACTGTATTTTTAGTATTAATAATTTCAATAAAAAATTTGCTATTAGCTGATATTAGTGGAGCTACGATACCATTAGTTATATTTTTTCTTATAATATCTATGCTTTTCATAATAAGAAGAGGAAAATATCAATTAGCTAGCAATATTTTAGCTTATGTATTTACCTTAGTTATGATATATTCAATGATAGCAAATACGAAGCAATCAGATATTCCTTATTTCTTAATGGGACAGTATTATATCTTCTTTGTGATTATTATTTTTTCTGCAATGTTTGGCACTAGGACAACTTTAATAGTAAATACTGTTGCTATAATTGTTTCTACTACATATATCTATTACGCAAGCAAAGAGCAGATACCCCTTAATGTTAAAGATATTTCAGAATACGGATATTTTATTTATGAAATCATGGTAATTTTAAGTTTTGCTTTGATGCTAATGTTTACTATTTTTATTTCAAAAGCTATCAGTAATATATCTGAAAAATCGAATAAAATTAAAATACAAAATGATCAAATGCAACAAATAGTTGAAAAGATAAAAGGAAGTGCAGTAGAATTAACAAGTGCAAGTATTCAATTATCAACAATTTCGCAACAAATATCACACAGTTCCAACGAGCAAGCAGCCACCACCGAAGAAGTTTCATCTTCAATAGAGCAGATGCTTGAAGCGATTATCAATAACACTGAAAATGCCGAGTATACTAACCTAAAAACAACAAAATCATCAGATAAATTAAAAAAGAGTAGCGAAGTTATTTTACAAACCATAGATCTTGTAAGCCAAATTTCGATAAAAACAGATGTTATTTCAGAAATTTCAAACAAAACAGACATACTTGCAATAAATGCAGCAATTGAGGCAGCAAGAGCAGGTGAAGCAGGCAACGGTTTTGCTGTTGTAGCAAGTGAAATAAGAAAACTTGCTGAAAAAAGTAAAACTGCATCTGATGAAATCGAGAATCTATCAAGTGAAGGAAAGAAAATATCTCAAATTGCAAGAAAAGTTCTCGAAAAAAGTTTAACTGATATTTCAGAAAATGCGGTTTTAATGCAGAATATTGCAATAGCAAGCAAAGAGCAAAATGCAAATGCAGATATGATAAATAGTTCTGTTCAACAGTTGAGTGAAATAACAAACGAAAATTCTTCCTCTGCTGAAGAAATGTCTGCATCGGCTGAGCAGTTATCGGTCCAAAGCAAACAGTTAAAAGAAATTATAAATTTATTTAATATAAATTTAAATTAATCGTGATGGAAATTAACAAAGACAAATTCATGAGAAATATTTATAAAAAAGAAAATTCGTTACTTGTTTTTTATTAATTTTGTATAAGAGAATAATGTTTTTTTACGTTGTTTTCATGAAGGATATAAAATAGAAACGTTTCGGATGTTCATTATTTGGGTGAAATAAGCATTGGTATGCTATTTTTATTCTAAAATAAATGACTATTTATTTGCCTATACAGAAATTTTTAAAGATATTGCCTAATATTTCATCATTTGTAATCTCGCCAGTAATTTCTCCTAAATAATGCAATATTTCTCGAATATCCATTGCCAGAAAATCACTTGAAATTTGTATTTCTAGTCCATTCAATACTCTATTGATGGCTTCTAATGACTTTTCGAGAGCTTGATAATGTCTTGCATTTGAAATTGTTACACCATCCGCTTCTATGCTTGCAGCACCACTTAATTCGTATAATTTGTTTTTTAGTTGTTCAATATTTTTTTGCTCTTTTGCCGAAATATAGATTATTTGGTAATCCGACGATTCATTTATCTTATTTTCGTGTTTATCTATTTTATTGACAACTAAAATGAGCTTTTTATCTTGTTTTTTTATTCGCTGAATGGTGTCTAAAGGCAATTCATTTTCGACAATAAGAATCACAATTTCGGCTTGTGTTATTTTTTGATACGTTCGTTCGATTCCCAGTCTTTCAACATGATCGTCGGTGTGGCGCAATCCTGCGGTGTCAATGAATCGGTAAGTAATTCCTTCGAGCGTTATCGTGTCTTCGATCACGTCGCGTGTAGTGCCAGCAATTTCCGAAACGATGGCTCTGTCTTCGTTTAGTAGCAGATTGAGCAACGTTGATTTTCCTACATTTGGCTCACCTACAATGGCAACAGGAATGCCGTTTTTTATGGCATTTCCTAAGTCAAACGAATCTGAAAGTTTTTTAATTAATCGCTGAATTTTTTCTATTAAGCTTTTTAGTTTTATTCGATCGGCAAATTCTACTTCTTCTTCACTAAAATCAAGCTCTAGTTCAATTAATGAGATGAATTGTAATAAATCTGCTCTCAATTTGGCTATTTCTGAAGAGAAACCTCCACGCATTTGTTGCATTGCCATTTTATGGCTTGCTTTTGAGCCTGATGCAATCAAATCGGCAACAGCTTCTGCTTGTGATAAGTCCATTTTACCGTTCATAAATGCTCGTTGTGTAAACTCTCCTGCTTGTGCCAATTCTGCACCCGATCGGATGAAAAGCTGCAACACTTGTTGTTGGATGTATTGTGAACCATGGCAAGAAACTTCGACAGAATCCTCGCCTGTGTAAGAATGTGGAGCTTTGAAAATACTTACAAGAACTTCATCTATAATACGTTCATTGTTTTTTAGTTCTCCAAAATGA
>JAOZTL010000372.1 GCA_029942205.1 Bacteroidales bacterium
CTTTAATAAGAAAAGGCTTCGACTTGTGTATATTATGCTTATCTCTCATTTATTTTTCGGCTAAATGAAAACTAATTACACCCAAAAAACGACCATAATATACACTATACTCATTCTTGCGACCTTCTTTCTTGCTTTTTATGGAAAACAGCTCGTTGGGCATTTTGTGGCAAACCCATTCAGCTCTGAGCTAGGAAAGATTTTTTATTATTATTCGTGGTGGCTATTCCCTATCGTACTGATTGTGGGGCTTCTGTTTGGCTTCAAAAACATTCTCGTTGAGTTTCGCATTCACCAAGGTTTTACCTTCGGACTTCTATTTTCGTTTATTACTGTATCACCCATGTTTATCAGTTCGGCAATTATTGGTCATGTTTCAGAAACCATCAACACTACCACTCTATTGCACCACACGGTAGGCGCAGGCTTCATGGAGGAGTTACTGTTTCGAGCTTTTTTGTTTGGGATATTATTCCGCAGGCTACAATGGGGCTTTATTCCTGCCGCCGTACTTGGTGCCGTTATCTTTGGGCTCGGGCATATTTATCAAGGTACATCCATGTTGGAGACGGCTGGCGTATTTGCCGTAACATTCCTAGGGGCAGCTTGGTTCGCTTGGTTATTTATTGAGTGGGACGAAAATTTATGGATTCCAATTTTTCTTCATACCTTTATGAACTTATCGTGGATACTGTTTGATGTGAGCCATAATGCATTAGGCGGACTATACTCGAATATTTTCCGAGTCATCACAATTGCGGTATCCATTACGCTCACCGTTCTTTATCAAAAAGGAAGGAGCGGCTTGGTCATTAATCGGAAAAATCTATGGGTTAATCGATCCGTACAGCGACAGGATTAAATACCAATAATGCACAAATCACAAACACATGAAAGACCAAATACGAAAAATTCAGAATGCCTTAAATAAGCAAGAAAACGATTTCATTCCTTTGCTAGAAAAATTTCTGTATGAGAACGACTACGACAGTTTTCAGGACAACACACGCAATACCATCATACTTCTTTTAGAGCAGGGCATCGCACAGCATCCCACCAATGCTTATTTGTATGTTCGCTTGTTTGAATCGCTGTACAACGATGGTCTTTCGGATCAGATGCAAACAATCATTGGATATCGGGATAAAATACCGAAAAACAAAGAAGCAGCTTTGGCGTGGGAACTACTGGGCAAGGCTTATTTACACGAAATGGATTATCCGAATGCTTATCATACTTTTCGCATATCCGAAGGATTTGGTCAAAAGCCCGATGATTATATTTACGACTGTTTGCTCGATCCTAGCCCACTCGATCAGGTGGAAATAGAAAATTATTATGGCATCCAAAATGCCAAATTGGAAGAGCTGGAGGACAAAAAAGAAATTTATTTTTTAGGCGAAAACGGTGTTGGAAAAACCATTTTGCTACAAGCGATACTCATTAGTCTAAGACAATCGAATATTCCTGTCGAGCAAAAGACAGACGAAGGCGGACGCATTATCCACTTTCGCCAAGGATTAATTCTGAACCCTAAAGAACAAACCTCGAAACTGTTCCAATCCGAAAAAATAAGCATCGCTTTTGAAGAGGTGTATCCCAATGCGTTTGCGTATGGTGTGGGGCGATTGCGCACCGACAGCAATAAAACCGACAAAACGGGCTATGCAAGTTTATTCGATCAAGAAAACGCTAGCCTGACCAATCCAGAAGCGTTCTTGAAAGATGTACTCATCCTAGAGCTGCAAAACAAAAGTAAGCTCAAGCTTACACAAACGCTTCAGATGCTCAGTGATATTCTGAATATCGAAGAAAACTCCAACATCCGAATCGAACAAGAAAAAGACAAAGCTGGATTTGTTTTTATCGAGCATGGCGAAAAGCTGGAGTTTAACCAATTAGCAGATGGCTATCGCTCCATTCTAATTATTTTGGCTGATTTACTTAAACGCCTTTCCGAAAACCAACCAGACGTAACCGAAATCAAAAAATTCAAAGGCATCGTTTTGATTGATGAGGTAGACATGCTGCTGCATCCCAAATGGGAGTACAAAATCGTCAGGCAACTACGCAAGAAACTGCCGAATATTCAATGGTTTTTCAGTACTCATAGCCCGATGCTCATTTTAGGTGCTTCGGACGATGCTATTTTCTATCGGCTATACAAAGAAGCAGGAAAAACAAAAATCAGTGAAGCTTGGACAGGCAACGACCTCAATCATTTGATGGCAAATGGAATTATCACCTCGCCGCTTTTCGATATGCCAACGGCTCGCATGAATAGCCAAACCGATTTGCTAAAGCTGGACACAACTGCCAACTTTTGGCTTGGGAAAATCAACGCCAAAATAGAAGCACAAGTAAATGTCGAAAAAGAAAATGGAAAAGTTTATTTCTCAAAAACGGATATTAATGAACTGGTAGAATGGGCAATCGACCAAATAGACAAGGACGTAAAGAATGATTAAAATAGACAAAAGCCAAATCAATGCGCCAGCAATACTGAGCCGAGGCAATTGGGGCTATCGACGCAAAGAAGTGCGCAAAGCACTAGAAAAAGTCTACCACAAGAAATGCTGTTTTTGCGAAACACCATACATCAAAGGACAAGTAGAGCATTTTCGCCCAAAATCGTTATACCCATGGCTCACCAATAATTGGGAAAATCTGCAATGGGCTTGCCACGATTGCAACAACACTAAAGGCGCAAAGTTTGCAATCACTGCACAACGAGCCAATAAGAAAGATCCCTTGTCCGTTTATGATGACAAAGAACAGCCACTGCTCATCAACCCAACCAAAGAACATGCCGACCAGTTTATTGCTTTTGAGAAAGACGGTAGCCTGATTGCCCTCACCGAGCGCATGCAATACACCTCCGACACCTGCACGCTCGATAGGGAGAATCTAAATCTCAGACGTTTATCAATCATTAATGAGTTAAAAAGCCTCATTGCTTCGGGCAATCGCTTTGATGATCCACAAAAAACCATTGCTCAAATAAAGGAATTATTTATTGATCCAATAAAAAAAGACGACGAACTGGGCTTTGTTGCTTTTCGGAAGTATGTCGTTCGTCATTGGCTCAGAAATTTATTAGACCAACATATCGACAAATCTAACCAAAAGAAATAAAAAATACATGCAAGTATATTTAGACTTATTACAAAAAGTACTGGACGAAGGAATGCTAAAGGAGGATCGTACAGGTACAGGTACGATCAGCTTGTTTGGAGCACAAATGCGCTTTGATTTACAAAAAGGGTTTCCGCTTATCACCACAAAAAAAACACACTTACACTCGATCATTCATGAGTTGTTGTGGTTTTTGCAAGGCGACACCAATGTTAAATATTTACAAGACAACAATGTTCGCATTTGGAACGAGTGGGCTGCCGACGATGGCGAGCTAGGTCCTATTTACGGCTACCAGTGGCGATCATGGACTGCTCCCAACGGGCAACACATCGATCAATTGGCACAAGTAGTGGATAGCTTGAAAAAAAATCCCAATTCACGACGGCACATTGTTAGTGCGTGGAATGTTGCCGACATCGATCAAATGGCTCTACCGCCTTGCCATATTCTGTTTCAGTTTTATGTAGCCAATGGGAAGCTTTCCTGCCAGCTTTATCAACGAAGTGCCGATCTTTTTTTAGGTGTTCCGTTCAACATTGCTTCGTATGCCTTGCTTACAACCATGATGGCTCAAGCAACGGGCTATGAAGTGGGTGATTTTATCCACACGCTTGGAGATGCGCACATTTACAAAAACCACATCGAACAAGTAAAACTACAAGTCGCTCGTGAGCCACGCAAATTGCCAAGCATGGAAATAAACCAATCCATCAGCAATTTATTCTCTTTTCAATACAACGATTTCAATTTGCTTGATTATAATCCTCATCCTCACATCAAAGGTGCAATATCCATTTAAGGTCTTTACCTTTTTTGATGTTGCTTACGTACTTATCTAAAATTTATTTAATCGGTAAATTATGACTATGCAAATATCATTAATTGCATCCATTGATCAAAATAATGGAATCGGGAAAGAAGGCGATTTGCTGTGTTACATTTCTGCCGATTTGAAACGCTTCAAGCAACTCACCACTGGGCACACGATACTCATGGGGCGCAAAA
>JAOZTL010000373.1:0-1288 GCA_029942205.1 Bacteroidales bacterium
TCTTTTTTATTCTTCGGGATTATTATTTTCGCAAGAAAACAAAGAAAATTTATTACTTTCGCCGTTTAATTTTCCATTAATTTTGTCAAGTAATTTTGCTGAATTAAGAAGTAATCATTTTCATTCAGGAATTGACATCAAAACACAAGGCGTTACTGGTAAACCTATTTATGCCATCGCTGATGGATATGTGTCTCGAATACGTGTCTCTCCTTGGGGCTATGGAAATGCTCTTTATTTGACTCATACGAATGGTTATATGAGTGTTTACGGGCATTTGGATAACTATGAAGGGGCAATTGCTGATTATGTAGAAAAAGCTCATTATGAAAAAAAAAGCTTTAATTTGACACTCTACCCGATGCCAAATTCTTTGCCTGTCAAGCGGGGGCAGCTAATTGCTCGTGCAGGAAACTCAGGAAGCTCTGGTGGACCTCATTTGCATTTTGAAATTAGAAATACCGAAAAAGATGAGCCATTGAATCCCTTGCTCTTTTACACCAAAATACCTGATCATAAGCCTCCTGTGGCTAGAGCTTATTATTTTTATCCCATGAATGACTCCAGCTTTGTGAACGACAAGCAAAGGAAGGTGCGAGTGCCTGCAAACGCTTCGCAAACACTTAGTGCGTATGGCGAAATATCATTTGGAGTAATGGCATTTGATTATTTGGATAAAGCTCACAATCGTTGTGGAGTATACTCGGTAGAAGTTTTTGCTAATAACGATAAGATTTATTCGCATACAATGAATCAATTTCCGTTTCACGATTCGAGAGCAATTAATAGTTTGGTTGATTATGAAACTTATCGGTCTAGTAAAGAGTGGATTATGAGAACTTATGTTGCTCCAAACAACCCATTAAAAATTTATGGTGAGTTGAAAAGTAATGGTGTATTGCGTATTGAAGGAGGCAAAAAATATGAAATAAAATTTGTTTTAATTGACGAAAAAAATAATAAAACAATAAAGAAAATAATAATAGTAGGAAAGAAAAAAACGGTAGTAAAAATGCCAAAGAAATATCCTGATGATTATTTAATGACTTTGGCTTATAAACGTAATAATTATTACTACAATGATGATTGTAGGCTGTCAATCCCTAAATATTGCTTGTACGAAAATATTGACTTTCGTTACGAAAAAACAACAAAGCGGATGGCTTATTCTTTCGTATACAAAATACATAATGAAAATGTAGCATTACACAATAAAATAGAAATTGCAATAAAATCATTTAATTTATCTAAAAAATTGCAACCAAAAGTATTACTTATTCGTATAGAT
>JAOZTL010000373.1:1298-4111 GCA_029942205.1 Bacteroidales bacterium
CAAGAGGGAGGCGGATTCCTACGAAAGCAACATGGACAAGCGATGGATTTGTTACTGCCAAAGTGAAAACATTTGGAAATTATTATGTTGGGCTTGATCAAAAAAAACCAACAATTACGATGCTAAGTTCCTTAAAATCTAGTAGTTTGAGGAATAGTAGAAAAATAAAATTTAAAATTAGGGATAATTTATCAGGAATTAATAAATTTAATGGCTATATTAATGACCAATGGGTACTTTTTGAATATGATGGAAAAACAAGCTCTTTAGTTTATCGAATTAAAGAAAAACATGTTAGAAAAGGTAAAAATACATTAAAAATAATAATCTCTGATTATTGTGAAAATAAAGAAGAATTAAATACTGTTTTTTATTGGTAAAGATCTTCTTTGGTCGAATTAAAAATTAGAATAGATTATAAAATAATATCTATAAATAAACACAAAAAAACAGTTATTTATTTTGTGTGTTTTATACTAAATTATTATTGCAGCATTTAGTATACATGAATATTTAGTGCATTAAATAGGTGAATACCTTCAAAAATAGATCAAAATGAAAGTTTTAATTGTAGAAGATAACGATAGTTCAAGAGAATTTTTATATAATTTATTGCAATATGAAAATTTTGATCTTGCAGTTTCTAAAAATGGATTAGAAGCATTAGAAATTTTTGATGAATTTAAGCCAGACTTAATTTTGAGTGATATACAAATGCCAATTATGGATGGATTGGAGCTACTTGAAGCAATTAGGAAAAAAGATAGCGATACGATATTTATAATTATAACAGCTTTTGGAACAGAGGAATATGCAATAAAAGCTTTACGCCTGGGAGCAAATAATTATCTAAAGAAACCGATTAGGAATAAAGATTTGTTATCTATTCTTGAAAAATATAAGAACTTAGTTGATAAACATGAAGTAACAGAGCCTTTGCCTATTTATATTCGACGTTCATTTTCTGCCTCATTGGAGAATAGAATTGCTTATGTGCCTCAGTTTGTCGAAAAGTTACTAAATGAAACAAATTGTAATGTAAATATTAATGACAGAACAAGCATGGAGCTTGGTTTGGTCGAGTTGCTAACCAATTCGATTGAGCATGGCAATTTAGAAATTACGTTTCAGGAAAAACAAATTGCACTCGAAAAAGGGACATTAGAGCAATTATACAAAGATAAACAAGCAATAGAAGAATACGCCAAACGTAGGGTTACCATTGAGTTTTATCACGACGAAGATTTTTGTGAATGGATAATTAAAGACGAAGGAAAAGGTTTTGATTGGAATTTGTTGCCAAACCCGACGCACAGTGAAAATTTACTCTCATTGAGCGGAAGGGGGATTTTTATCACTCGCTTTTTATTTGATGAATTGGAATATTTGGGACGTGGAAATATAGTGCGTGCAAAAAAAATGATTAAAAGATAAAAAAAAGAGTAGAAAATAATTAATTTTCTACTCTTTTTGCGTTCCTAAATCTAAAAAAAACGAAACTTAAATTAGTCTCTAAGTAAACCTCTTGAAATCACAATTTGTTGAATTTCTGACGTTCCTTCATATATTTGTGTTAATTTTGCATCTCTCATTAGACGCTCTACGTGATATTCTTTAACGTACCCGTAACCACCATGAATCTGAACCGCCTCAGTCGTTACCCACATTGCCGTTTCGGCAGCCATGTATTTTGCAATTGCACTTGCGTGTGAAAAATCTTTCTTTTGATCTTTCATCCATGCTGCATGGTAAATTAGTAAACGAGCAGCTTGTACTTTACTTTCCATTTCAGACAATTTGAAAGCAATCGCTTGGTGGTTTCCAATTTCTGTACCGAATGCTTTTCGTTCTTTTGCATATTTTACGGCAAGATCTAATGCTCCTTGTGCAATTCCAAGTGCTTGAGCAGCAATACCTATACGTCCACCATTGAGTGTGTTCATCGCAAACTTGAAACCAAATCCATCGTCTCCAATGCGGTTTTCTTTAGGAACTTTTACGTCAGTAAACATGAGTGAATGTGTGTCGGATGCACGCATGCCCATTTTGTCTTCTTTTGCTCCAATTTCAAAACCAGGCGTGCCTTTTTCTACAATAAAAGCATTAATTCCTTTGTGCTTTTTCTCAGGATTGGTATGTGCTACTACTAAATAAGTACTTGCATTTTTACCACTAGTAATCCAGTTTTTTGTACCATTCAATAAGTAATAATCACCCATATCTACGGCAGTAGTGCGTTGTTTGGTCGCATCAGAGCCTGCTTCTGGTTCTGATAATGCAAATGCTCCAATTTTTTTGCCTGATGCAAGTGGAGTTAAGTATTTTTCTTTTTGGGCTTCAGTTCCATACTTGTCTAATCCCCAGCAAACTAGTGAGTTATTGACAGACATGACCACGCCAGCAGCCGAATCAATTTTGCATATTTCCTCCATCGCCAAAATGTATGACATGGTATCCATACCGCCTCCGCCGTATTTTTCACTGGTCATCATTCCCATAAAACCTAATTCTCCCATTTGTTGTATTTGCTTTGCTGGAAAAATTGCGTTTGTATCCCTTTCTATTACACCTTCGAGTAGTTCAGCATTTGCAAAATCTTTAGCAGCTTGCTTGATCATCAAATGCTCTTCAGTTAGATTAAAATCCATATATTATTTTTTAGATGATTAATTTTTCGATTCACAAAGATAATAATATATCTAAAAAAATAAATTATGTAGTCGATAAAAACAAATTTCGTTGAATAATTTAGAAAAACAGACGAAGTCTGAATAAATACTAAAAAGTCGAAGATCTTATTGATTCAGAGATGC
>JAOZTL010000374.1 GCA_029942205.1 Bacteroidales bacterium
AATACGCTTTATAAAATTGAAAGAGAACAAGCAAATCCTACGCTTCAAACATTGATAAAAATAGCTGATGTTTTGGGACTGGAAGTAAGCCTCCAAGTAAAGAAACTACAAAAAAATGATGAATGAGACAAGCTGAAATATATTTTAAAGATGAAAAAGCAGGATTGATTACTCAACATGACGATGGTAGTTTCACTTATAAATATGATGATTTGTGGATGTCAAATACTAATAAACCGCCTATAAGTTTAACATTACCAAAAGATAAACAAGAGTATAAATCCAAATATTTATTTCCTTTTTTCTACAATATGCTACCCGAAGGAACAAATAAACAAGTGGTATGCAAATATATGCGTATTGATAATGACGACTATTTTAGCTTACTCCTAATCACTGCTCGTTACGATACAATAGGAGCAGTTACAGTTAAAATAAATAAATCAATATGAGTTTACCAATTATAAAATATTGTCCAGGAACTTTGACAAACGGCTACAAAACTTATAGCAGAACTTGCTTAAAAAGAATGTTTAAGGGTAGAAAAGTGAATCATATACTTCCTTATGAATCGCCTGCAAGCAATAAAGTTACTGACGAGCTTTTTCTTGAAAATAGAAAACGGATATCAATATCTGGTGTGCAAGAAAAGTTTTCAATTCTATTAGACAAAAACAAGCTACGGCTTATTGAAGAAGCTGAAAAAGGTTCATATATTTTAAAGCCAATACCTAGTGTTGGTAAAAATCTTAATCAGATGCCTGCAAACGAACACCTGACTATGCAAATTGCAAGACAAGTATTCAATATTGAAACAGCCGAAAATGCCTTAATATTCTTTAAGAATGGAGATTCAGCTTATATTACAAAAAGATTTGATTTAGAAGAAGATGGCAGTAAATTGGCTAAAGAAGATTTTGCATCATTGGCTGGTCGCACTCCACAAACACATGGCGAGAATTACAAATACTTAGGCAATTATTTTGAAATATTTGAGATTATGAAAACGCACTTACCTGCTTACAAGTTAGAAGCTCCAAAACTCTTTTCATTACTGGTATTTAATTATCTGTTCTCAAATGGAGATGCTCATTTTAAAAATTTTTCATTAATTGAAACTCCTTTAGGCGATTTTAGATTGAGTCCAGCCTATGATTTATTAAATACACGAATACATATTGACGATTCCGATTTTGCCTTAGACGATAAACTTCTACCAAAAAATATTGCAAAAGGAAATCTTTGGACTCAATTTAATTTACTTGCTGATAAAGCTGGACTTAGTGAGAAACAAAAGCAAGAAACTTTTAACAATTTGCTTTCAAAATCACAAAGTGTAGAAAAATTGGTTGAAGCATCATTTCTTAATGATACGATTAAACGAAACTATTTACAAGCGTATCAAACTAGATTGAAAAAATTAAAAAAGCAAAGCAATCAAAAATGTAAAGACATTTTGTAAGTACTGTAAGATAATCTCAAAGCAATAGTTTTTTTGCTTTTCTTTTATTTATTATAAAAATCTTTATATATTGTTGGAGCTTTAATCAAGCATTTTTAAATCTAAAGAACTGATTATAATGAGATTTCAACTAAAACTTTCTATTGAAAATAGTAACAAAACACTTTTGCCGATAAATTATCAATACGAATTATCATCGGCTATTTATAAAATTTTTCAGTCGGGGAATGAAGTTTTTTCTAACTTTTTACACTCAAAAGGCTTTGCTGATGAGAATAAACAGTTTAAGTTATTTACTTTTTCCAATTTGTATATTCCCAAGTTTAAGCGTATTGATGATCGTTTACAAATTCTCTCAACGGGAGTAAGTTTTATTATAAGTCTCTATCCGATAGAAACGTTTGAGCCTTTTATTACTGGTATTTTTGCCAATCAAAAAATAGAAATTGGTGATAAGAAAACAAGTGTTCAATTCACTATCTCAAATATTGAGAAACTACAAGAGCCTAATTTTGAAAGTCCCATGTCGTTTAAAACGCTCTCACCAATTAATGTAAGTTATCAGGCAACAAATAAAAAATACGCTCACTATTTACACCCCGAAGATTCTCGTTTCGAGGAACTCCTCATCAATAATCTGAAAAACAAATACATTGCGTATCAGAATTTTATTAATGAAGCAATTTCCCTAGCTGATAATTTTGACTACGAACTAAAAATTGGTAAAAATATCCGCTCAAAACTAATTACCATAAAAAAAGGAACGCCACACGAAACAAAACTTAAAGGTTTCGATTTTTCGTTTACGCTAAAAGCTCCAAAAGAATTACTAAAAATTGGCTACTACGCTGGTTTTGGTGAAAAAAACTCAATGGGCTTTGGGTGTACACAAGTGGTGAAGTAGTGAAGTGGTGAAATTGTGAAGGGTGAAGGAAATAAATAATTGATACGATTTCTCAGAACCAAGTACTTCCAAAAAAAAGAACCCGACTACTGGGCACTTACGTGTAGCCAGTTATAGGGTCGGGCTTTATGACACCGAGCATCTTTCGTGTTTTCGGTTATACTGATGTAAAGGTACAAAAAGTAGTGATAAAAACAAAAAGCAACAAATATATAACCATCTGGCTATTATTATCATTCCAGCCTATATTTATTGCTTTGGTGTTAAGTGAAAGATTAAAAATAAACTGTGCCATTATGGCGAAGTTATTTTTTTCTTTTACGATTAAAAAAAAGTGCGAATAGCACCGCTATTAAAGCTTTTTTTTAAGAAGTAAAAGGAAAAAAGAACAAGTCAGAATGGTGCAGGTTATTTTTAATGTTTCACTAAGATACGAAAAAAAAAAATAATAATAATTTAATTTTATCAAATGACAGCAGCATCTGAAAATAAAAAACAAATAAAAGAACACGTTAAAATTGAAAGACTTCTTAATCTATTAAAATTACTTTCTTCAAATTTAGGATATTCTTATGAAGAACTATCTGAAAAGCTTGGAGTAACAGAAAGAACTATTAGGAGATATATAAATTCTTTCAAAAAAGCAGGATTATTTGTCGATAATAAAAATGGATATTTAAAGCTTGAAAAAAACAAACCTTATCACCAAGAAATAAGCTCTCTTCTTCATTTCTCAACAGAAGAAGCCTTATTGCTTGATGAAGCAATAAACAGTATTGAAGCTTCTACTTTGACTAACATAAATTTAAAAAATAAACTTTTTGCACTTTACAACTCTGACAGAATAAATTATCCAATATTTAAAAAAGAAGACTCTGGAAATATAAAACTAATCAATGAAGCTATCGAAAACAAAAAACAAATCAAGTTAATTGGCTACAAATCCTCAAATAGTGGAACAATTAAAGATAGAATTCTTGAACCCTTCGATTTTACTACAAACTATATTCATTTGTGGGCTTTTGAAAATACTTTTTCAAAAAATTATCTGTTTCGTATTTCTCGTATAGAAAAAGTTGAAATACTTAATACAAATTGGATTAATGAAGAAAAACACCAAAAAGGGAAAACGGATATATTTAGAATGAGCGGAAAAACAGAAACCAATTTTGAGCTAGAATTAACAATGAAAGGCTATAATTATCTTATTGAACAATACCCTTTAGCTAAAAAACAGGTAAAATTAATTACTGAAAATAAATATATTTTTAAGCATTGGTATGCTAATTTTCAAGGAATAGCCAAATTTATATTAAGCTCTATTGATGATGTTACTATCGTAAGTCCTAAATTATTAAAGAATTACATGAATAATAAAATAAAAAATAAAGAATTTTGAAATTAAAATTTCAAATTGACACAAGCTGTCACAGGCTAAATTACTTTTGTAAAGAATAAAAATTATATAAATATAAGATATGGAATACAAATTAACAGAAGAATATTTTGAAACACCAATTTTTCAGAAAACTGTTCAAAAATATTTTGATACTGTATTAAAAGGTTTATTAAATTTCAATAATGGTAAAATTATAACTGCCAAAGGCTGGTTTAATGATGAAAAAACAGGGAAACTTATAAAAGCAGATTTATATGATATGCCGTATCATATTCATATATTAAATGGATTAATTCCAGCATTATTTGTGTACGAACGATTTTGTATTGAACGA
>JAOZTL010000375.1 GCA_029942205.1 Bacteroidales bacterium
ATACTAACAAAATTTAGTACCTTAAATTCTGAATGGCTTCTTTTTGGAAGAGGAGAAATGTATAAAGTAAAACAACCAAACTTGTTTGCTCCAAATGAAATAAAAGAAGAAACTCCTGCAAAAGCGTTTATTGAAAAAAAGAAACAAGTAGATGAAGAAATAGCAGCAGTAAAAAAACAAAATGAAAGAAATAAAATGTTTCCTTTACAATCTCCTAAAAATACAAATATAGAAAGGGTAGTAATATTTTACTCTAATCAGACATTTGTTGATTATAATCCAAGCTAAAATAAATAGGCTAGAATAAGGTATATCTCCCTATTGTAAGTATCAAGAAAAATATTGCTTAGATTTTGAGTTAAGCACAGAATATACAACAACAATATGTCGCTTTTGCTGGCAAAAAAATAAATAAGCAAGATAAACTCAGAAAGCTTATCTAAAATACAAGAAAATGAGTTTTTTTTACTCTTTTTTCGATAAAATATCTACATAAGTATTGTAAGATATTGTAAATCAACTAATTACAACAATAATTCCTTTAGTAAAAAATCAAATTATTCTTTAAAATTTATCTTTTTTACAATCCTTTATATCCTTAAAAATCAATCAATTACATATTCGGTTACATATCAAAGAATTGAATAAAATATAGACTTTCTCTCCTCTTTTTGTAAACAAATACTATTTTGGGATTTAATTCAAAATTCATACTTCGTCTGTTTTGATATTTTTTTTTGCCAATTTTCAACAAATTATAAATATAAATAAGTAAGTTACGCCTAAATATGTCCAATTATATCAAGCAGTGTAATAAATCGTTAAAACATAGCGACATAGAGATGAGCAAAAATAATAAAACAGACGGAGTCTGAATTTCTCATAAATTATAAAAGAAACTATTTTTCTTATTCATAATATAAATATGTCATCTTGTCATAATAAAAATAGAATTGGAAGAAAAAATTCAATCATCACAAAATTAAAGGCAAAAATAAAAACAATCTTGCTTTTTTTAAATTGATTTCTTAGCTATATTTGCTAAAATTTTATAACATATTAAAATGATAAAATAATGTATAAATTAATAATTAGACCTATCTTATTTTTAATTAAACCAGAAACGGCACACAATTTTATTTTTTCATACTTTAGAATTGTAAGTAAAATCCCCTATTTAAGGGCTATCCTGCGAGTAATTTACTCAAAGAAAAATCCTTTATTGAATAGGAAAGTGGCAGGAATTGATTTTTCAAATCCAATAGGTTTAGCTGCTGGATTAGACAAAAATGCAGAAGCTTTTGATTTGTTAGGAGATTTAGGATTTGGATTTGTAGAAATAGGAACAATAACGCCCGAAGGACAACCTGGCAATCCAAAGCCTCGCCTCTTCCGATTGCCTAAAAATCAAGCATTAATAAACAGAATGGGATTTAACAATGAAGGTGTTGGAGCTACGGTTAAACGATTAAAAAAGAAAAAATCAAATGTAATTATTGGAGGTAATATTGGCAAAAATAAATTAACTCCTAACGAAAAAGCATTAGATGATTATGAAAAATCCTTCGATGCATTGTACGCTTTTGTTGATTATTTTGTCGTAAATGTAAGCTCTCCTAATACTCCTAATTTGAGAGAGTTGCAAGAAAAAAAGCCTCTTTCTGATTTGTTAAGCCATCTACAGCAACGAAATTTGAAGACACAGCACGCCAAACCTATTTTCCTGAAAATAGCTCCTGATCTCAGTTGGGAACAAATCGATGACATCATCGAAATAGTGGAAACGACTAAAATTGCTGGAATTGTGGCAACCAACACCACCATTTCGAGACAAGGGCTTGATTATGAAAATGATTTTGTAGCAGAAATTGGAGCAGGCGGGCTTAGTGGAAAACCTCTTCGTGAGCGATCAACAGAAATCATTCGTTATATTCATGAAAAATCGAAAGGAAAATTTCCTATTATTGGTGTAGGTGGCATCATGACCGCTGATGATGCACTAAAAAAATTAGAAGCAGGTGCTTCACTTGTACAAATATATACAGGTTTTATATACGAAGGACCTGCACTGATTAAGAAAATAAACAAAAAAATACTAGCGGCAGCAAATGCAACAAATGTGAAAAAATAAAAAAACGCCCTACAGATTAAGTAGGGCGTTTTTGATTCAGTTTCACTCCTATTTTCTAAAAGCGTATTCTTTTTTTATAAGTTCAGACTTCGTCTATTTTGATATTTATTTTTGGACAATTACAGACGAAATCTGAACTTAGTAAAAATAGGAATTAGTACTTTGTTCTTTTATTTTACATTTTAATAATTACATGCAAAGCTTCAAACAAATATGCATCTTTTTTGAGTGCTTTGTGCCATTTTTCAGTTTTTCCTAATTGAATAGAATCTGTCGAAAACTTCTCGGCATCCACCGAAAGTGAAAATACTTCTACGCCCGTTTCTTTTGAAAAAATGTTTTCAAATAGTTTGGCTTCGTTTTCTCGTTTTTCTTTATTCGCAAAATAAGTAATAAAATGTAATGAATAAAAACTTAGTCCTTGTAATTCTTTCGTTCGTTGTGCTTTTTGATCGATCAAGCGAAATTCGGGGTTTGTATTTATTCGCTTCTGACTTTTCTTTACCAGTCGTTTTTTGTTTGTAACAGAATTTACTTTCTCATAAGTAGATGCTTCTATTTCATCCCACGGAATCACAAAATCTAATTCTTTTTCGCCCACCTCGATATAATCGTAATTATCAGGAAAAATAATATCAGGAATTACTCCACGTTTCTGAGTTGCTCCTCCATTGATCCGATAAAATTTTTGCGTCGTCAATTTTATCGCTCCTAATGGTTTAAGATCGGCATAAGACTTATTCAATACATTATCGAAATTGATAACTCGCTGCACCGTTCCTTTTCCATAAGTCGATTTGCTTCCGATAATGATCGCTCGATTATAATCTTGCATTGCAGCAGCCAATATTTCGGAAGCCGAAGCACTATTCGTATTCACCAAAATGATTAATGGACCGTCCCACTGCACTCGTGCATCTTTGTCGTTGAAAACATAAGGCTCGGCATTTCGAGATTTTACTTGTACGATAGGGCCTTCGGGAATAAACAAGCCAGCCATATCGATAGCATCTTGCAAAGAGCCTCCTCCATTATTTCGTAAATCGAGAATTAAGCCTTTGATATTGTCTTTTTTCAGTTTTTCGATTTCGGCAGCAACATCGCTAGAGGCATGCCGAGCAGATGGATTCTTAAAATCCGCATAAAATTTGGGCAAATAAATGTAGCCATATTTATCATTATTTGTTGATAATTTCAAAAGGCTTGATTTTGCAAATGTTGCAGAGATAAGTACCACGTCTCGGATAATGGAAATCACCTTAATTTCGCCATCACGTTTTTTTACGGTCAAGCGAACTTCCGTTCCTTTTTTTCCACGAATAAGCTGCACGGCATCCGACAATTTCATGTCCACCACATCCACTGGCTCACCATCGGCTTGTGCTACTTTCAAAATAACATCGCCTGATTCCAACTCTCCTTGTCGCCATGAAGCACTACCGACAATGATTTCTGCTACTTTAATATACATGTTAGCTTGACTTAATTGTGCACCAATGCCTTCTAACTGACCCGACATGCGAATATCAAAATTCTTCTTTTCTTTTGGTGGATAAAATTCGGTATGCGGATCGTAAATCCTAATAAGTGAATTAATGAAAATAGTCTGTCGCTCTACTCGATTTACTTTGCTCAAACGATAAAACCAATCGTCATAATCTTTCTTAACTTTTGCTCGTGCTTCAATTTCCATTTTAGCAAATGTTTTGGAAACATAAGCGGTATCGTTACGAGCAATCGCATCGTTTTGTTTTTTCTGTTTATTTGCAATCAAAAGCATTACTCTATATTTAAAGAGTAAACGCCATTTTTCTTCCAATTCGCTTATGTTTTTTGCATAAAACACTTTATCTCTATCCAATTCTATGGATTCCTGTTGCTCAAAATCGAAAGGAGATTCAAATAATTTGGAATAAAATAAGTTTACAAATACGATCCGTTTGTTCAAACTATCTA
>JAOZTL010000376.1 GCA_029942205.1 Bacteroidales bacterium
TGAAGAAAAAACTGGAAGAAACAGATGCCGAATTACTTGTTTTGGGAATTATTGAGTTCAGACAACGTTTTTATAGCAATGCAAAAGAAATTATTTTGCCCATTGATATTGATTATGAATTAGAAAATGTTACGTTTATTATTCCACAGCGCGGTGATAAAAAGAAATTATTAGATCTTTCACAAAAAAATGTGAAATATTATCACTTAGAACAGAAGAAAAAACGATCGTATGTTGATCCTAATTTTCGATCAAATAAAGTACTCGAACAACTCAAAAAAGATTTACGATTAACCGATCTACCTGTGCATATTGAATGCTTTGATAATTCAAACTTTCAAGGAACTGAGCCTGTTGCAGCCTGTGTGGTATTTAAAAATGCGAAACCTAAAGTTTCAGAATATCGTCATTTTAATATAAAAACAGTAGTCGGTTCAGATGATTTTGCTTCAATGGAAGAAGTGGTATTGCGGCGTTATCGTCGCTTGCTTGATGAAAAAAAATCACTCCCTCAATTAATTATTATTGATGGAGGAAAAGGGCAATTATCTGCGGCAGTGAAAAGTTTAGAAATACTTTCGCTTAGAGGCAAAATTGCAGTTATTGGTATTGCTAAGAAGCTCGAAGAAATTTATTTTCCCGATGATTCTGTGCCTTTGTATCTGGATAAGAGTTCGCAAAGTTTAAAAATAATTCAACATGCAAGAAACGAAGCACATCGCTTTGGGATTACTTTTCATCGAAACAAAAGATCGAAATCATTCTTACAATCAGAACTGTTAAATATTGATGGGGTAGGAGAGAAGATTGCTTTAGATTTGTTGAAATATTTTAAAAGTATGATCAAAATTAAAGAAGCAAATATGGAGGAATTAACAAAAATTGTAGGTGAAAAAAAAGCATTGAAAATTTACGAATATTTTCAAAAATTGCGCTAAATTATTGTTGAATTAACACTTGCATTTAAACTATCTAAATCACTGATTTAGAAAAAAATAAATGGCGTTAAACTTTAGTTTAACGCCATTAGAATGAGATCATTTTGTGTGTGTGCATATTGGTTCTGTTTATACGCTTTTTGAGAGCTTATTATTTTCAGTAAAAATGAACGAATAAAATTATTTCTTGATAAGTTATTGGATTATGAAAAATTTTTCACAAGTGCGAAGCAACATCAAAAAGGTCGAAGATCTTATTGGTATTCAATCACTCGAACCGTGTCTAGGTTTAAACGAACTTTTAACCAATTTTCCAAAATCATTTTTTGATCATCTCTTTGTTGTTTCCATGCATAGCCATTCCATTTTACCAAAAAAGTAGGGATGGTATCATAAGGCGTACTATCCGAATGTATTTCGATAGATTTGGCATAAGCAAATTTTTCAATTTTTGGATATTGCACTTTTATTTCTTTTTGCAAGTTGGTAATAGGCATGGTGTCTTTTTTGTAATTGATTAACTGATTTTCTAAAAAACGAATTTGTTCATCTTTATTTTTAATCAATTGTTCGTTTTTTTGATAAATTTCTTCGAGTATTCCCACACGAACTTCTTTGCTTAGGTTGTCGCTTAAATAATTTATTTTATTTTTTAACAAATCCGATTCGCTTTTGGCTTGATGAATCTTCAAAACGGTTTTGTCTGTTATTTTAAATCCTCTGTCCCAGAAACTTCCTTGGCTGGATAAACCATATTTTGTTAAGTGATTATTCATTTCTTGTATTCGATATTCAGGTATTTCTTCGCCAATGATGTAAAGCTCTATACTGGATAAAGTATCGCTGAATGTTATTTTTTTATTGACAATTTCTGATTTTTCAAATTGGGCATATTCATTAATGTAGCTACTTGCTTTGGCTTGAAAGCGAGACTCTTTTATCACTTCCCAAAAGATACTTGCACTTGGCAAAATAATAATGATAACGAATATTGTCATGTAACGTTTAAGCTTTTTCTCTTTGACATGATCTACGAAATTTTTTAATGGAAATTTAAGATAACGCACTATTACAAAGGTACTTAAGCTGATAAATACCGAATTAAGGAAGAATAAATAGAATGCTCCAGCAAATATGGCTAATTGTCCAGTAGCTAGTCCATAGCCAGCTGTGCACAAGGGCGGCATTAAGGCTGTTGCAATGGCAACTCCTGGTATCACATTGCTTTTTTCACTTCGAGAGCCTGCCACTATACCTGCCAAACCGCCAAAAATAGCAATCAATACATCTAAAAATGTGGGTTTCGTTCTTGCCAATAATTCTGGTGATGCGTCTTTTAGAGGGGTGATTAAAAAGAAAATAAAAGAGGTGATTAAACTAATAACAATGGCTATTCCGAAATTTTTTAGTGAGCGCATCAAGGTGTCCCAGTCGTTTGTGCCTACCGATAAGCCGATTGCTAATATCGGACCCATCAGCGGCGAAATAAGCATTGCACCAATCACCACTGCCGTTGAGTTTACATTAAGCCCTATCGAAGCAATAAAAATCGAAGCAATCAATATCCAGACCGTATGACCTTGAAAGACCATGTCTTTTTTTATGCCTGCAATTGTGCCATCGATGTCCGTTCCTTCTCTGATGCTCAATATGTTTTTTAAAAAGGCTATTACAGAATGGAATAGTTGTTGTAAATTATTTTTCATTAACAACTTTTGGATACCCAATAAGTCATCTTTGGGTTTCGTAGGTGTTACTTTTTTTTCTTTTTCAGTATCCATATTTTACTAATTTAAGGTCTTTTTACCTGTTTTTTTTATTTAAAAGTGTGTATTAAGCACTTTGTTCTATTTGATGTTGCTTACGCACTTGTGCAAATCTGTTGTAATTAAATAACTTACAATTTATTTCAAAATAAAAAAGTGTCGTTTAGTTATATGTCGTTATTTATTTATTTTGAATCCGTTAATTAAATGAGTTCTGTCTAAAAAACGGCAGACAGATAGTTTTATTAAAATTTTAAAAAGCAACTAGCTTATTTACTGCTGATTAATAAATCCGTCTGACCTATACTATTACAAATTTCGCCTTTTATACTGGATTCTAAATAAAATAAAAGTATCGATTTTTTGTGAATGACGACTTAAATTTTCAATGCAAGATACTTTTTTTTGAAAAAAAAAGAAATATCTTTATTGTTTTTATTATTTTTTTTCAAATTTAGACTTTATTTTTTTTGATATTTATTTTTGAATAATGCTTAACAGAATGACGATGAAAATAAGTAAGTTGTAGTTGAAATTCTGTAATTGAATTATATGATATGTTTTTTTATTAAGATAAAACTACATAAATAGTCTGAAATAATAAAAAAGATGAAGTCTGAAATTTACATTTACTTTTTTTGATCTATTTCAATGTTTCAAACTTTACTTTTTTCTGTATTAACCTAATTGTTAGTGTGATAATGCAACTTTTGCACCTTTTTTCACGTATAATAGAAACACTAATTTTCTGAAAATAATTATAACTATGAATACTTTCTTCTTAAAAAAAATATTAACGGTGGCGATAGCCTTATCTGTTAGTACATTCTTGTTCTCCCAAACGGGACCAGGTGGTGTTGGTAATGCTGATGGTAGCAACGGACAACCACGCAATATTATTTGGCTTGATGCTAGTACTTTGTCTTTTGGTGATGGTGTTTTAATAAATGATTGGACAGATATGTCTAATAACGGAAACAATCTATTACAATCTGACGATTTATTCAAACCAACTTTTTTGAATAACGGTACGGATAATCTAAATGGACACCCTGTCGTGCGATTTTCTTTGGATAATAGCCGATTGGTAATAAATCCGTTTAACGATATGCCTTCGTCTGGTATTACTTTTATTACTATTTTTAAAACCGATGAAACTGATGCAAATGCTATTGTTTCTTATGCTTCTGCACTTGGTAGTATGAATGAATATCGCTTGGCAACTACCAATGCACTTGTTACTACGATTGAAGGAAATACTTATGCTACTTCAATAGATTATAGCACCAGTCCTATTTGGCAAATGTTGATGCACAAATGGGAAAGTAGTACTGGGAATATAATTATCAATCAAAACGGAGATCAAAAATATCT
>JAOZTL010000377.1 GCA_029942205.1 Bacteroidales bacterium
ACTCACTTTTGTTTCTATTTCTACATTTTCGGGTATTTCTTCATATTTGGATAATTTGTAGTCTTTTACCCAAATTTCAAAGGAGTCTAATTCATCACGTTGTGCCAATGTAATTTTATTCGTTTCAACATCTATCCTACTAACATACAATGGGTAAGCAGCCGCTACTCCTAATCCCTTTCTTTGTCCGATAGTATAAAATGGATGACCGTTGTGTTTTCCCAAAATATTACCTTCTGTATCAACAAAATCACCTTCTGCTATTTTTGTTTCTATATTTTCTACATATTCATTCAAAAAATCACGGTAATCGCCTCCTTGAACAAAGCAAATATCAAAGCTTTCTTTTTTCTTTGCAAAATCATCAAATCCACGCTCTTCTGCCATTTTACGAATCTCTGATTTATGAAATTTCCCGAGCGGAAAAATTGTATTTTTTAAGCTTTTCTGCTCCAATCCCCATAAGAAATAGGCTTGGTCTTTCACTTCATCAACTCCTTGCTGTAAAAAATAGCGTCCGTCTTTTTCTGCTAATTGAGCATAATGTCCTGTTGCAATAAACTCACAATCAAACTGTTCTGCTTTTTCTACTAGAGTAGACCATTTTATTTTCACATTACAAAGTACGCAAGGATTTGGAGTGCGTCCTTGCATGTATTCGGATACAAAATTTCCAATCACATGATTTTTAAAATCATCCTGAATATCAACAACATAGTGAGGAAACCCTAATTTTTCGGCCAAAATCCGAGCATCGTTAATGTCTTGTTCATTGCCACCTGTTCCGCTTTTGGTAGTAGACATGTTTCCTGTATAAGTTCGCATGGTAATCCCTACTAAATCAAAGCCTTGCTCTTGCAAAAGCATAGCAACAACCGAACTATCTAAACCACCACTCATGGCGACTAAAACTCTTTTTTTCACAGATTTATCTTTAAAGCTTATATTCTTTACAATTCAATTTATGACAAAAATATTGAAATAAAATATTTTATTCGTTTCAATATTTCTTATGCAAAGATACATCTTTTTTGGGAAAGTTTTATTCGTCTAATTTCTGAATTTCCATAGAAATAGTGATTGCATTTTCAGTATATACCTCTAATACAGCAACATCTAAGTAGTTATTTTTTTTTCTATACTTTTTTAATTCTGGATAAACTTTAAGAATACTTGCAATTAAGGACAAAGGAGTCCGATTAGGAAAATCAACAATCATGCTTTTGGTTTGCCCCATGTGAAGCACAACAAAGCCAGAACGTTTTAAGCTTAAAATTTGTAAGGAATCTTTAGTTTGTAAAATTATTCCTAACATACTTTTTAAATTATCAACGGGTGTAACTTCTGGATTATTTCTATAAATCCCAAAAGAAGTAGATACATCTATATTCATCGTTTTCAGATCATTAGATAAGGAATCTATTCGTTTTCCAGATAAAGCGTAGTCTCCTAAATATTCTTTTCCTACAAAAACATAAGGACCTTCAATTTCTTCATTGATTACTACCGAAGTAAAAAATCCTGAATAGCCCAAAAATGCTACTAATACAACTAATACAGAAAGTGCTACAATAATAATTTTTTTCATGAGTCAAGATTTTTGTAGTGTTTTAAATTTTATTCGTCTATAATTTGATACAGCTAAAATGTCTCAAAAATATTTTATTCAAAACAAATACATTAAGTTAAATTGTTTGGGTAATTTTGTTTGCTTGATTAACGAAATATAATATTGCTTACGCACTGATGTAATAACTTTCATAATCAATATTTATCAATAAATAATTCTGTATTTTACTGAATAGTTTGAATTTACAGAATTCCGTAAGCAACAAATAGGTCGAAGACCTTACTTATTTATGTTATTAATAATGCAAATAATAAACCAAATTTTATGATTTTCATACTTATCTACTGATTATTATTTTTTTTGAAAAAATTCCGTGAATTGATGTTATTCGTAATAAATAAACTCCCGAATATAATTTATATGTAGAAATATTTAATCGTGATTCAGATGCAAGTGCTTGATAAACAATAGATCCATTTGCATTTACTAATTCAATAGATGCTCCAATTAGAGCATTTTTCTGATCACCTTCGATAGTAAAACTCTCCCTTGCAGGAACAGGATACACGTGATAATCAGCTGTTTCAAGTGGTTCTAAACAAAACTGTTTGCTACTTTCTGCTCCAAAATCACTTCCGCTAGCAATCACCTCACTAGTTCGTTCATTTTCAAGCGAGTAGCTACCTCCATCAATAATTCCATCCCCTTTCGCATCCATTATTTTAAATTCATAACAACCATCGGTCAAGCACATTGTTTCCGAAGCATTTGTTTCATTTTCGTAGCCATCACCTTCAAGTAGCTTATTTCCATCTATATCTACAATATACCAACTTATATCTTCGCCAAATTGATCGGTAGTAATATCAAAACGCAAGCCGTATCCCCCTTTATAGACAGGCATCGGGTCTGATTCGATCGCACCACAAGTTCCGATTAATTCGAGTTTAATCGTTCGTTCTCCCCACGGATTCCAATCAACCTCAATAGTCTGATTTTTAGAGTCTGAGAGCAAATTCCCTCCTACCACAGTCCATTGATATTTTCCTTCAGCCTCCACTCTGTAATTGGCTAACGAATCTCTTGCACATAAAAAATAATCGCCATAAATAATTGGCTTTTGCAAATCTCCATGTACTATAAAATCATAATTTAATATATTATTCAGTGTATTATTATCATTAGCAACCTGAATATGTATATCCATCGTATAATCACCTACTTCCAGTGGTTTTTCGGCTAAATCGATATAAGTTGTCTCGTTTGCTTCTAAAATCCCTTCCCAATTATACGTAATTTCATTTATTCCATTCAACGTATAACTAATAGGAATTGATAAAACAGTTTCGGTACCTTTATTTTTAACCAAAATCCTGATTTTTAGATTTTGTGCTCCGCAATAATCTTTTTCTAATCCATCAACTAAAATTAACTGAATATCAACTCCTTCGCTCAATACATACGGATCATAGCCATCCATGGTCATACTTCCTGTTTGTGTAGGATCAAGCCATGCTTTAAGCTGCTCATTTTCTGGCAAATAACTATCCCATGCTTTATCAAAACGAAAGAAATAGTCGTTTACCGAATTTGCACAGTTTGCATCGCCTCCAGTGAGCCCTCCTACTATTCGCTGATTTTCATCAAACAAAGCAGAGCCAGACGACCCACCTTCGGTAGTGCCTAATTCCCAGTCCATTATCCGCCAATGCGTATTCGGATCAAATTCGTTAAAAAAATCTCCAACAATAGGCGCATCATCATCTTTCGATATTTTTTTCGGATCGCCCTGCGGATGATGCATGCAAGTTGTATTTTTAGCAGGCATATCCGACCGATTCCAGCCTGCATAAAAAGGCTCATAAGTAAAAGGCGGTATGGCTGATAATTTGAGTAAAGCCCAGTCCTGACGATGATTAACAGTGGTTGCTATTAAATCGGAACTAGTAATTGCTTGGTCTTTGTTTGCTGTTAGATCATCACATTTAAGTGTTTCATAATTAAAATAAAAAATAGCAGACTTTGCTTCTTCTTCGTTACTAATACAATGATCGGCAGTAAGTACGTAAGGTAAGTCTCGCTTTGCTGTATTTGCAATCAATGTTCCTGTACAAACATATTGATAACTGCCTGAATGAAAGGAATAATGTAATACTGCTCGCTTCATTGTTTGCCAATCATCACCTTCTGGACAATTAATATTTACATTACATGATCCTGATGCTTTTAATCTATTTTTATTGAAAAAATCATTGTAATCATGTACAATTTTATCAATTTTTAATACTCCTTCAAAATCTACATTTTTCGGTTCTATGTACTGAATAATTAAACTTTCTCCGCCAATAGACGACAATGATAATGTTTCTGATTTTTTATTATTTATTTCAGTAAAAGCGCCCAAAGCCATTGTTTTTTCTGTATTATACAGAAAAAGCTTTGCTCCTTTTGGAAGCTTATACTTCTGAAAATGAATACTTAATGAATATGCATTTTTTGATAAAA
>JAOZTL010000378.1 GCA_029942205.1 Bacteroidales bacterium
TTCTTTTTTTTCAAAAACCTCTAATCGGCTTTTGCAGAGAGATTTTGAAAAAAAGAAAAAAATATATTGTGTTATCGTTCTAATAAATAAGCAAATAAAGTGTTGCATTTACTAATTGAACTTTCGGAAGACCTTAAAATGAATAAACTAAAAGGACAAATAATAGCTATTGAGAGTTCCGATCAATTGTCTCTTGTTGATATTCAAGTGGGTGAAGATATGTTTTGTGCCATCGTGATTGACACCAAACAAAGTACCAGTTACTTACAAATAGGCAATACGATCAATTTATTATTTAAAGAAACAGAAATATTTCTAAAAAGCTATCATCAGAAAAAAATAAAAGGCTGTAATAAATTTGTAGCCTCCATAAAAAACCTTCGTGCAGCTCCAATATTGACCGAAATAAAGCTGGATTATAATCATCAAGAAATAACAGCCATTATTTTGTCTCGTTCCATTCATAAACACAACTACACGAAAGACGAGCAAGTAGTTGTTATTTTACGAGCGCACGAGATTATGTTACAAAATGAATAAACTCTTCGACTTCGTTTCTATCAGCGAAAACGAACAGAAATTCGCACTAAATTTAGAACCTAATTACATGAAAAACAATTTGTTTTTCAACGAATAAGCTCTACTTTTGTGTATTCAATTAATTTTATCCACCTACTTATAACAATTAACTTCCATGCAAGGATTATTAGAAAAAACATTTTATTCCAACACCATAACCGAATGGTTGATTGCTTTTGCAATTATTTTTGGATCAGCAATTATCGCTAAATTAACCTACTACATTTTTTCTCGTTTTGTGAAAGCACTAACCAAGAAAACGAAAAACAAATTTGATGACATAATCGTCGATATGGTCGAAGAGCCAGTCGTGTTTGCCATCATTATTGCAGGAATTTGGTATGGCTTCAAAACGCTAACCTTATCCGAAGCATTATCTGGATTTATTCATAATGCTTATTTTTTCTTAGTAACATTTAATATTGCTTGGTTTATTAATCGTATGATTGATGCCATTATTAGAGAATATTTAGCACCTTTGGTAAACAAATCGGAAGGTGATTTAGATGATCAGTTATTGCCAATTATCAGTAAAGGGATGAAACTTGTCGTATGGTCTGTTGCCGTTATTGTTGCACTAAATAATGCAGGCTACGATGTAGGTGCACTCATCGCTGGGCTTGGTATTGGTGGTTTGGCTTTTGCAATGGCAGCCAAAGATTCTGTTGCCAATCTTTTTGGCGGTGTTACTATTTTTGTCGATAAACCATTTATCCTTAAAGACCGTATTCGCATCAAAGGATTTGACGGTACGGTGAACGAAATCGGCATACGAAGTACACGTTTAATCACGCTCGATGGTCGTATGGTTACTATCCCCAACTCGGTATTTGCGAGCGATGCTATCGAAAATGTTACTTCTGAACCTTCCAGAAAAGTGCCCACGTCTATCGGTTTGATTTATGACACAAAACCCGAAGCCATACAACAAGCGATGGATATTTTACGTGAAATAGCAACAAAACACGAAAATATAGACGAAAATATAAAAATAGCATTTACGTCTTTTGGCGATTTCTCGATGAATATTCTTTTTATTTATTACATCATCAAAGATCGAGATATTTTACAAACACAGACGGATGTTAATTTGGCTATTTTGCAGCAATTTAGCGATGCAGGTCTGGAAATGGCATTCCCAACACAAACAATCTATAATATCGCAAGCGAAAATAATTAAGATCGAAGTGCTTATATACTAAATTGTGGTAATAATTATGATTCTAAAAATGATTTATTTTTTGTTTTATTGATGCACAAAATTCTTGCATAGCTTAGCTATGAAAGAATTTTGTAAAGAAGATAAAGCGAAAAAGAAACATTTTGTTTTCATAATTATTGCAGCATTTTAGTATAATACTTGTTTGGTATGAAAATAGAGTTTTTTGAACAAATAGGCGAAGTTGTATTCGTTAAGTATAAGCGATCTAAAAACATGCGTATTTTGTTAAAAGCAAATCAACGCATAAAGGTAACATTGCCTTATCGAACAAACTATCAATCAGCGATTGATTTTGTACATCAAAAGAAAAATTGGATTCTGCATCATCAATCCAAGTTAAATAACGATACAACAAAAAATCAGCTATTTCGTACCGATAGCGACTATGCTACACGAGAGCATCGCTTGATTGTGCGGGCAAAAAAACGACAATCGATACAAATTTCGGTCGAAAAAGGGCAAATTGCAATTAATTATCCAGAAACGATTGAAGTAGAAAATAAACAAGTGCAACAAGCGATACGCAAAGGAATAACGGAAGCTTTACGTATCGAAGCACGAAAATATTTGCCTCCACGAACGTTACAGTTAGCTAAAAAGCACGGATTGTCGTTCGGAAAAATATTTGTAAAAAATGTAAAAACACGGTGGGGCAGCTGCTCATCGGTAAATAATATTAACTTAAATATACACCTGATGCGCTTGCCCGATCGGTTGATTGATTACGTCATTTTGCACGAACTTGCGCATACGGTCGAAAAAAATCATTCCGCATCGTTTTGGGCTTTTCTCGAAACCCTTTGCACGAATGCTCGACAACTAGATCATGAATTAAAACAACATCATATTACTTATTGAGAAATTAAAATTTAGAATAAATACATAAAACAGCAAACCGATGAAAACAACTACCTTTACGATGAAAACGGATGATGGCATAGAGTTATTCATTCATCAATGGATGCCTGATAATCAACCAAAAGCGATTGTTCAAATTGCACATGGCATGGCAGAACACTCGCAACGTTACGAAAATTTTGCAGCTTTCTTGGTCAAAAACGAACTGGGTGTGTATGCACATGACCACCGTGGACACGGCAAAACAGCAGGCTCGGTAGACAAGCTTGGCTTCTTTGCAGAAAAGGATGGTTGGGCAAAAGTTTTAGCGGATATGCGGATGATTACCAAACACATTGTTGGTAAAAACAGCGATATTCCTGTCTTTTTATTTGGACACAGTATGGGGTCTTTTTTTACACGTAATTACATCGCCGAATATACTGATTTAGTGCACGGAGCAATTCTTTCGGGAACAGGTGGGCATCCTGGCTTACTTGGCAAAGTAGGCGTATTACTCACCAAATTATTAACAGCCACCAAAGGCAAACACGCCCAAACGCCATTAATGACCAAGCTGTCTTTTGGTGAATTCAACAAAACCTTCAAACCCAACCGCACCGATTACGACTGGTTAAGCCGTGATACAGAGCAAGTGGATAAATACATCAACGATCCGTATTGTGGAACAGTCTTCAGTGTGGGCTTTTTTCGTGATATGCTCTCTGCATTATTGATTATTAATAATGAAATAAGTTATCAAAAAACATCTAATAATTTGCCTGTTTTTCTTGTAGCAGGAGCAGGCGACCCTGTGGGAGACAATGGCAAAGGAGTTACAGAAGTATACGATAAATACAAAAATGCAGGACTTAGCAATGTTGAAATAAAATTATATAAAGATGCTAGACACGAAATACTGAATGAAATAAATCGAGACGAAGTGTATCGTGATATACTTGAATGGATTTTGAAACAAATGAATTAAAGTCTTCGATCTACTTGATGCTAATTACGCATTTATATAAAATTCAATTAATCAGTAATTTATGAATAAACAAATATCCAATTAATTTTGTCCAACTCCTTATGTGGACAAAATTAACTGGACATTTAAAAACTTTTATTTCTCTGAATAATATAGACTTACATAATTGCATAAGCAACATCAAAACTTCCAGTATAAATTTTTCATCTTTCTCCAGTTTTACTACCCTTAAATTTTGACACAATTACGATCAGGCTTGAAGTTTAAAAAATACTTGGTGTTTTTAAATTCAATTGTTGTAATACACCAAATTTTCAAATTAAAAGGCGAAAATGCACGTATCTGTACGTGAATATTCACTTACTTTTTTGATTTTTTTTTTAATCTTCATTCTTAACCCGACTTGCACCTATTCCTATGTAACTTTCTACAAATCAGTTTGGTG
>JAOZTL010000379.1 GCA_029942205.1 Bacteroidales bacterium
ATATATCTTTATGCTTATCATTATGCCAATTCGGGTACAGGCTATAAAATGCTCCGAGAAGTAAAAGATTCTTATGAAAAATGCGATGCTGTCAATCATGCCGCTTTTCAAAAAGAATATATAAGAGTTACTGATATGGATAACGATGGCTATGGTGAAATTACATTTACATATCGCACTGGTTGCAATGGCGACCCGACACCTGTAACTCAAAAATTGTTGATCCTCGAAAATGGCGAAAAATATGCAATCAGAGGAACTACTCTTATTGATGGGAAAAAATTCGGTATTGGTCCAAATACTTATGGTGGTAAAACGAATATTGATCCATCGTTTGATAAAGCACCAAAAGAATTTCTTGTCTTTGCAAAAGAAATTTGGTATAAAGCATATATTTATTAATTTTTTACATAATTCTACTTTACGAAGTTAGTTTTAATTGATTATTAGTAATTTATCTCTTTTTTTGAGACTTATTAGACAAAAGATTTGAATAAAAAATAGAAAGAAAAGTAGCATATTTTAGGCTGAAAAGCATTGCTATTAACAGAAATACTTTCTACTTTTGACTTTAACTTTACTCTTATCATAAAACAGATAAATAAACTGATTAACAACAATTTCTAACTTAGTAAAGTAGAAATAAATACGTAAACAATGAAAAAACCAATTCTATTACTATTTGTCGTTTTAAGTCTAGTAATTATGGCTTGCAATTCGACCACGGAGAAAAGTGAAGATCCAAAAAGCAATGAACCTGAACTTTTGATAAAAACAAATTATTTTGATTTAACAGACGATGCCTCGGCTAAACTACAAGATATTTTAGATACTAAAAATTTATCAACCATATCAAGTAATAATTCAGCACTTCAGGAGTACATCTCTGGTTCGGTGTTTGGATACAAGAACCCAAACGGTCCCTACATTGGTAGTAATTATTTTTGGTATATATACAATGGGCTACCAGATTTTGTGAACAAAAAAGAACGCCATGCTGGATATTATGCAGGTGAAGGCGATCATTCAGAAAATCAACGATTATTAGCTTACAGCTTATATCGAATTGATCGTAGTAGCGAAAATATTGAAAAAATATTCCAATTTTTCAAGCCTGTATTGAAGGAATTAGTATTTCCATCTAGCTACGAAAGTTTAGGTATTAATATAAAAGTAAAAGGGCTAATCTCTTGTTATGATGAAATTATTAAAATAGAAGATTATAAAAAACAATTAACAAATGCTTATAATCAAGCAGACACTGCAACAGGTTATTTTATAGATATGGGTGATGGCAAAAAACAGTTTGAAAAATTCAGCGGTGCTTATGGCTTCACTTCATCTGATTTGAGCATCATAATAGGAAACAATTTGAATATAGATCGGCATTCTTCATTTTATTCTTCACCCGATTTATCGTTTTGGATGCGACGCAATAAAGAAGGAAATATAGAGACAGTATATCAAATATTATTAGATATTAATGAACTATATATAAATTAATCAATACAAAAAATCAATTAAAACTTAAAAATGATGCAGAAAATCAATTTAAAAATCTCAGTTATTGCTTTAGTCTATTTGCTATTTGGACTTATGAGTTGTTCTAGCGATACGCTGAAAATTGAAACATTAAAAGAAGGCGATAAATTAGGACAACTAACAGTGAAAGAAGTTACTAGTAAAAATGGTGTTTATACCATTCTATTTAAAGATGAAATCATCATTGATAAAGATCTTGAAAACTATGAATCACCTCACAGACTAGCTGTTGGCACCGATTTACTGAAAGGTAAATTAGAGATTGCTGGTGAAGAAGTAGATTTAGAAATTTATAGAAAAGTGTTTTTAAGAAATAGTAATGGTTTAGATGAGCTAATTACACCAGATATGCTAAATAGTGGTACTTTCAAACAACAAATGCCTATTAAAGTAATTGTTGATAACATTACATTATCGACAGAAGATGGATTTTATGCAAGTATTAATAATATTTTAGAATTTAATGGACAGCGAGATCCTAAGCCCAAAAGTGTAGCAACAGCCGAAACGGAAAATGTAGAAGAACAAGGAATCACACTTGATATACTTAAAAATATACAATTTTCAGGTAACGAACCACCTTGGACACTTACGTTCAAAGATAATCATTTGGAATACACGCTGGGATATAATACCAATATTATAAAAATGGTATATTATGGCGATCACGATGGTTCAAATCAAAAAATCAAGCGAATATCTGATAAAAAAGTACAAGTAGAATTGATTGCAGAATCTGCTTTAGATAAAGGTTTTATTTGGGTAGCAACAATTGTGAAAGAAAACTGTGATGATGGAATGTCGCCTACCATATATCAATATTCAATAAAAATACAAGAAGAAAACGGCGATATGAAGGGCTGTGGAAGGCTTATAAATAACACAGCAAAATCTGGAGATTTTGATAGCTTTTGGAAACAATTTCAAAATATTATTGCAAATAATAACAAAGCAGCTTTTATGAAATTATGCTCTGCTGAAATGAAAAGTTACTTTGAATATACTAGTTATGAAGAACTTATGAATCCTCGTATGAAGAAAGAAGTCGCTAAAACAAGTGCATCTCAAATTGAAGACAAAGGAAATCAGGGAAAATTATTTATGTACAAAGTAATAACTGGACCAGAAAATGATTATACCTCAAATTATATGACTTATGGTTTTTGGTTTAAGAAAGTAAATGGTAAATGGATTATAAATAGTCCACAAATGGGCGGATAAGTAATTAATTAATTAATGAAAAAAATGAAAAATATAAATCTATTAATGAGTTTCGTTATAGCAATCTTTTTGATTTCGTGTAGTGAAAGTAACGAAAAAAAAGAAGTTAATGCAAATGAAACTACTAAAAGTGAAACTATTCAAGATGAAAATAAAATCGAAAATAAAGTTGAGAATACCGAACCACTTGTAATTGTAGTGAAAGATTTAAAAAACGGTGATGTCCTTTTGGGTAATACCGTAGTTGATTTGGACTACGTTAATGATGGAAAATTCACGCTTGGGTTAGACGGCGAATTAACCCTAAACGGTAAGCTAACGATGAACCAAGAAAATGGCGAGATAATGTTTTTTCCTAAAAAAGAAGACAAAAAGGCTATTTTTAAAGTCAAAGATCAAGAATATTCACTATTTTTATGGACAGGTATGCGTAATAAAAAAGAATTTCTTGCTGCAATATCGCCAGAACAAATAAAAGCAATAGAAAGCTTTGAAGATATTCCAACAACAATAGTAATAAAAAATTACAAAATTTTTGTTTCTACCGAAGATTTTTATATAGGTGCTGATGCAGATTTTATTAGGTTTGAATAATTTCTTGATAACTAAAAAAAAATTGTTAAGCACTAGTGTTTAGCAATTTTTTTATATAAAAACATAAACAACATTAAACAATGAAACATTTTAAATTTACAATACTCATTACGCTTGTATTATTTGCATTTTCGTGCAATACCAGTACCAAAAGCACCGAAGAGCTAACAGAAACAGAGGCGGAGAACACAGAAAATACAACCGAAGCCGAAACCACCAACATAGAAACAGAAAACGCAGAGACGGAAACAACTAACGAGTATGACGATCATTTTGAGCCTTTTTGGGTAGCGTTTCAGTCTGTAATTGCAAACGACAACAAGGAGGCACTGCTGGCAATGTGCAATGCGAGTACAAAAGATTTTTTGAGTACGAAGTACAGCACATTCGTAAATGCACGGATGAAAAAAGAAGTCGCTAAAATTACAATTAGCACGATTAAAAATAAATACAACGGGCAGAAGTTTTTCACCTACACAGTATCGACTGATACTGAAGAGGCAATCTATGGTTTTATGTTTGAAGAGATAGACGGAAAATGGATGGTTGTAGAACCAAAAACAAGTAAATAAGGTCTTCCAGAAGCCAACACCGCAAAGACCTCGAATCGTCTTCCAGACGCTTGATGGTCATTGTACGATCGCAAAGACCTCGAATCGTCCGTAGGACATTCGAGCGTCTGAACTTGTAGAAAGATTAA
>JAOZTL010000380.1 GCA_029942205.1 Bacteroidales bacterium
TTAAATATGGCTTGTCATACATTGCTAACTACTTTCTAAACAAGGAAATGAAAAATAAATTTAAAATATTTAATTTTTTGTCATGTACTTAACTTGATCCCTTTTCTTCGATACTGCTTGCTGGATCTGGTTTACGATACAAGTAGGCTAGCACAATACCTGCTATTAGACCAAATAAATGACCTTCCCATGAAACCCCTGGTTGTGTGGGGAGTATGCCAAATAATACGCCGCCATACATAAAGAATATAACCACAGCAATTAGGATTGCTTTCATGTTTTTACGAAAAACACCACTTGCTAATAAAAATCCGAGTAAACTAAAGATAACGCCACTCGCACCGATATGATTTGCTTCACGTGCAAATATCCATACCAAAAGACCGCCAGCAATAGCCGACAAAATGGTAATGACAAAGGCAATGCGCTCGTAAAAAACTTCTACCGTCAAAAAAAGGACAAAGAAGGGAATGCTATTAGATATAAGGTGTGCAAAGCCACTGTGCAGAAATGGCGCAAACAGAATACCGGGTAATCCGCTCAAATGCCGTGGATGAATACCATACGAATTGAGTGGCAAAAAAATATTAAGAATATGAATTGCCCAAAAAATACCGACAATAAATAAGGACAGGATTGCTTTTTTTTTCATTTGTTTTAATTTTGTATTTATTATGATTTCTTTTTCACTCGTGCATTAGCAACATCAAAAAGGGCGAAAACCTAAAGATACTTATTTTATATCTAAAAATCTAATTTTGAAAGAATCTGCTTTTTATTTTTAAGCAAAAGGCTTGTTAATCAACGAATAAATAAATATTAAAGCTATTATGTTTTTTTTTTATTATGCAAGCATTATGTTATTACAATAGAAAATAGTATCTTAGCCGAATCAATTCATACGGTTTTATCTAACCAAAATAATTATTATGAACAATCGCTTCGATCAATGTTTGCGAAAGTAGACGATTGACTCGATTAAAAACTTTAAACAAATGAAAAGAATTACTTTAATCATGGCTGCTGTATTGTTAGTAGCTGTAAGCTCATTTGCAGGTGGTATTGTTACCAACACCAACCAAAGTGCTGCATGGGTACGTACATTAGTGAGAGATGCATCGGTAGATGTTGATGCTGTATTTTATAATCTTGCTGGTTTGACTCACCTAGAAGATGGCTTCTATGTACAAATCAACTCTCAAACAGCTATTCAATCACGTACAATTACGAATGATAATGCTGGTTTAAATTTAAACGAGTTTATTGGAGAAACTTTTGTTCCTGTGTTACCTACGGGTTTCTTGGTATACAAAAAAGGAAACTTAGCTCTTTCT
This sequence comes from Bacteroidales bacterium, assembly GCA_029942205.1. Taxonomy (GTDB): domain Bacteria; phylum Bacteroidota; class Bacteroidia; order Bacteroidales; family JAOZTL01; genus JAOZTL01. The sequence goes on from JAOZTL010000380.1 coordinate 1,335, forward strand.
GCTGGTTTTACTTTCATCGGTGGTGGTGGTAGTGCCGAGTTTAACGACGGACTTCCAGGATTTGAAAGTATGGTTGCTGGTGTTTTACCACAAACTGCTGCTTTTGGTTCTACGGCTTATGATGCCGACATCTATTTCAAAGGTACTTCGGCCTACATGGGTATCCAATTAGGTGCTTCGTACAAAATCAACGATATGATTTCTGTTGGTTTAGGTGGACGTTACATCATCGCCAACAATGCTTATGATGGTTACATTAAGAATATTCAGATTAATCCTACTGCCGCTCTTTCTTATGGTGTAGGTGATGGTACGATGACTAGTGCTCCTGAATTCTTTACCGACCTTTCTACTACTTTAACTGGATTGGCTGCTCAAGCTAATGGTGCTGTAACAGCTGCAAATGGTGCTTCTTCTAGCATTCAAGGTATTGTTGATTTAGGTGGTGGTAATTATACTTTCGCTCAATTAGTGGGTGTAGGATACATTACTGCAGACCAACAAGCTCAATTAGAAGGTGGATTAGTTTCTTTTGGAATGGACGCTGGTAATGTTAGTGCAATGACTGCTGCTCAAGCGCAAGCTGCTTATGATGGTTATGCTGCTGGATACACAACTGCTGCTGCTCAAGCTACTGCGGGTGCTGCTGCTGCTACTGGTGGTGCTGCTGGAACTCAAGACGTAAATGTAGAGGCAGCACAAGCTGGAACTGGTTTTACGCCTATCATTAGTGTTGATCTTACTTTATTAGATGGTGATTTAGGTATTGCTCTTAAATATGAGCACAAAACTACCATGGAAGTAACCAACGAAACTACCGTAGACGGCTCTGGAATGTTTCCTGACGGAAAAGTAACTCCTGCCGAAATGCCTGCTTTCTTATCATTAGGTGTACGTTATCAAATAATGGACAATCTAAAAGTACAAGCTGGTTTTCACTACTACATGGACATGGATGCTAACTATGGTAAAGTTGATTTTAATACTGGTGATTTTGTAACCAATGGTACTGAGTTTTTAGTAGCTGGTGTTAATACTAGTTACTTAGAAGGTAACTCTTACGAAATTGCTTTAGGTTTGGAATATGCTCTTAACGAAACAATGGGTTTCAGTGCAGGTTTCTTAACTACTGCTGTTAATCCTAACAATATTTATCAATCAGAATTAAGCTATGCTTTAAATACCAACACTTTCGGTTTGGGTATGTATTACAACATGGGTAATTTAGGTTTAGACTTAGGATTCTCGAGTACTATGTACGATGTTTATGAAAAAGCAATGACTACGGTAGCTCCTATCATTACTGAAACATATACAAAAAATGCTATGCTTATCGCTTTAGGCGTTAGCTATAAATTTTAATTCGACAATCGAATAATTAAATGAAACAAAAAGCCGTTAAGAGATTAGTCTTAACGGCTTTTTATATCAATAGAAGCAAGACCTTAAAGCATCCGTGATCTTTAAGCGTCAGGCATAGATCCTCAAGCATCCGTAGGATCTTTAAGCGTCAGGTATAGCTCTTTCAATATCTTTAATCGTCTGGACTATTACAAACGACAAACACCCTAAGGGTTTCTATTTATTAACCACTAGGGATTTATACAACAGCATGTACGCCTAATGAGCTCAAACCCTGAGGGTGTGGACTCATAAACGACAAACACCCTAAGGGTTTTTATTTATTAATCACTAGGGATTTATATAATCAGTGCTGTGAACGAATAATAATTGAAAAATACATGAAAAGTCGTCAGATTAATTTTTTTATTATGCCCGATGAATGGGATGCTCTGGAAAACTATTTGATCGAAAATAACTTAATAAGTATTGCATCTACCATGGCGGATGCCAGTCTGTCCGTATCGAGTATCCGAGATAATGAATTGTTGAAATGCCTTGTGCTTGAAAAGCAAAAGAATGCACTGGATATAAAAAAAATAGATGCAAATACATACAGCATCAATCGAAATCATTCGCCAGTAATTGAGTTGCGGCGTTCTTTTTATGATACAGAACAACAGTTATTACGCCGTGGTCGTTTGTATTATACCAAAGGCTTCTGGAACGAGGCGGGCGAGTGGAAAGAGAAAGATGCAGACTTTATGGAGGCAGCAGATAAATTATTCAAATGGTTTCGCAAGACATACAAAGACTCCAAAATGGATGATTGGAAAGGCATTACCGTTACGCAACGAGTGAAAGATAGAGTCAATGAGGGATTAATACTGACACAGATTTAATATGGCTAAGAACGTTCCAAACCCGAATGGAAAAAAAGGAGGGAAAAAACATCAAGCAAAGATTAATGAAATAGAAGATGATATAGAAAAAAAAAAATTAGATGCAGCAAGGGAAAGCTTTTTTAAGAATAAAAACGGGAAATCTCGTTTTGCTGATATTGTCGCTACAAATAAAAAGACAGGAGAAATAGAAGAAATACATCAGGTCGGGAAACAAAATAAAAATGGAACTCCTATAAAACGAGAGCGTGATGCCATAGAAGACATTGAAAAGCTATCCAAAATGAAAGTTATTTTTCACCCATATAATATATTTATTCTTATTATCTTTTTTACGATCTTAGGGCTATGGATGTGAAATCTTAAGTCTGGACTTTATAGAAGAAAAACATCCGCAAGACCTTAAAGCATCCGCAGGATCTTTAATCGTCTGGACTATTACAAACGACAAACACCCTAAGGGTTTCTATTTATTAACCA
>JAOZTL010000381.1:0-527 GCA_029942205.1 Bacteroidales bacterium
TGGGCGTTACCCGCTTTGTCGCTGGTCGTTACCTACACGATTTTTTATAAGTATTTAATGCTTTAAAAGTTACGTAAAGCGCACTAATGGTTGTTTTTATTGCGCTTTTTTCTTTTATTAATGAGCTATTTTCTGCATTTTTCCTTTTTTTATTGAAAATAAACATGCTTTTCATTGATAAAAAAGAAGAAAAAAGGGCTTCTCAACAAACAAGAATGCATTTTTTTTATTTTTTTTTGTGCTCCAAAAACTAAATACTTGAGCACGAAGCCGAAACGCTATAATAGTAGTAAAATAAGGCATTACAGAGCACACTATTTTTTATAATTTCGTCAAAAAACATAGTTTTTAGAACTTATTTTTATCTTTCAATTAAAAAAATACATAAAAACATTTGAAAATACTATTTTTTTTTCGTATATTTGCAGTTCAAATCACAATTGCATTTTTTAATTAATGGAAAATAAATGAATATGATATTTAATCAACGGTTCGCTCGCAAGCGAAATGAATTTAATTAAGTGGGC